>JARGFV010000079.1 GCA_029210545.1 bacterium | reverse complement strand
GCTCAACCCATTCTACAGAAGGCGGCCTGCGCCGTCTCTTTTTACACCACTATATGGACATCACCGATGAACCAGATCGTTGGCTGGGATGCCCAGAACGCTTACTGCGACAAAGGCTACAAGGGTAACCCGAAACAGTTAGGCGACACGACGATTCATCTGGCCAACCGGGGTAAGAACAGTATGCCCCGCAGCCAATGGCGTTGGTTTAAGCGGCGCAGCGCCATCGAACCTGTGATCGGCCACATGAAGCAGGATAACCGGATGGATCGCAACTATCTGAAGGGTACCGATGGCGACAATATGAACGCCATCCTGGCCGCGTGTGGATTTAACCTGAGAAAGCTCTTGCGAGCTTTATTTTGGCTTTTTTTCAAAGAGCTGGAACGGTTCAAACTGCTGCTGAAACCGTTCAAATTGCCTGGCGCGCCAATGGCCGCGGATTTAAGGGTCTAAAATATAATCTGCCAATACAAATTTATGCCCACAGTGGCGCTGAATGCGAATTTTTCAGGGACGACGAAATAAGCAGGGCCAAATCGAATTGGTCCCGAAAGGCATCAGAAAGAAGCTCCGTGGCGATATTGACGTCGGTCATTTTTTCGAACGTTATACTTTGAATGATGCCGCATTTGGTACAGATTCGTTCATTCATCTGGTACTTGCCATAATAAAGTTCGATACTACCTGAAGCTTCCAGAGCTTCGATATATGTCATCTGTCTTTTAATTTTAGCTTTAGAATCAACAATTCTGGAGGGCCGGGCTCAAAGTTGAAGTGCAACACTTAGAGGAGTTAAAGTGTTGCACTTCAACTTTGAGCCCGGCCCTTCATCCCTGTTAAATCGAACGCTTTTAAAGGAAGCGCTGGTGAAAATGGATTCCGGATAATCGCGTTGTATTTCGCGCGATTTCCGGAATGACCCGGCTTCGTTATGCCTTTGGCATAACTACGCCGTGGCAAGCCCGTCTTCGCTGTAAGCTTCCGCCGTCGCTCTACGAGCTATGGCGTGACAGGTCCGTCTCCGTCACGCTAATTGCGTGACTGCGCCGTGACAAGATGGCGTGACAAGTCGCCGCGGCAAGCATGGATTGTACGGCTCCCCACGCTCTACGCACGTGCGCACGCACGGGTGGGAACCTAGAGCACGCCAGTCAGTACGCAGTACGCTCCACGCACGTACGCACGCACGCTCTACGTCAGCACTTCATACTCCCCCCCATCCACCCACAGCACCCCCACCTCTTTAACTCTACCGATATCGAAGGATTCCCACGCCTCCCTGTAAGCCCCCAGCTGTTCACTGTAATCCTTGTCACTACTCCCTGTCTTGTAATCCACGATGACCCAGCCGTCGTCTTCCTTAAACACCAGGTCCATGACGCCGGACTCCAGCACCGGCATGGGGTCGGTCGACTTCAGGTAGTTGTAGGGAACCTCGGTGAGGCGCTGCTCTGCTTCCAGGGCCCTTGCCCAGATAGCCGATGAAGTGACGGAGCGCACGGTGGTGACCGCTTCGGCCGCGTGGTCCCTGGGCAGGTCCTCCTCCACCAGGAACGCCGCCGCCAGCGCTTCGAGCTCCGGGTCGTCTATAGGTGTATCCGGGGCAGCACCCATGGCCACCTCCAGCAGCTTGTGGATCACGGTGCCCCACCCGGTGCCGTGCTCGCCTGTGGGGGGCTGGGGGTCCTTGCCCGGGGCGGCGCGGCGCGACGGTAAACTCTTTTCGTAACCGGGCCTTGAAAGGCTCTCCCATTTCTTTGAGTAAGCTGACGGGTCTCCATCCCCGTCGGGTCCGAGCGCCTCTTCAGGCGGGTCCGGAGGCTGGGCATCCTCCGGGTCGGGCAGCTCAGGGGCATCTTCCAGGTGGTCGCTGAAAAAGGCCCACGGGTGGGTGCCCGCCTTGCCCTCCAGCCGGGAAACCACCAGCATGCTCCCCGCCCGGGTGGCCGCCACGTACAGGAGGCGGGTAAGCTCGGCAATGAGGAACGCCTCTTCCCGGGGGCCCCAGGTGTCGTCCCAGTCCGGCGGGAGGGCGACTGCGGGCGGCCGTCCCCAGCCTCCGGCGGCTCCCGCCACCTCGGCGTAACCGGTGACCTCGTCGCCGTCCCGTACAATATGGAGAGACGGGGAGGTGCTCCATTGCCCCACAGGCGTGGCCAGGAAGACCACCGGCGCTTCGAGCCCTTTCACCTTGTGCAGGTTCATGACCCGGACCAGGGAGGCGGGCTCGGGCCGGGCCGCCACGCCGTCGTGAGCCTCCTCGCCGGAGATGAGCAGCCGGAACGTTTCCAGGACGTGATCCAAAAGGGGCCTTTGGGCGGCGGCGCCCCTGAGAACTTCCAGTGCCTTGTACAGGCTCCCGACCCTCAGGTCCCCGTCGGCCTGGTTAGCTGCCATGGCCGCCAGGCCCAGGTCCTCAACCATGCGCTCCATGGCGGGCACGACGGGCAAGGTGGCCAGCCACCGGGCGTAGAGGGACAGGCGCTGTGTGACATCAACAAACCTTTCCGCCAGCTTCGTTTCGAGCCCGTCGGGTATCGGCCTGTCCCAGCGGAACTCCCCTCCGGCGAGGCGGTAGGCCATGAGGTCGGTGTCTGAAAAGCCGAACATCGAGCTTTTTAACACCGCCACAAGAGCTACGGGGTCGTGGGGCCTCGCGGCGCTCCTTACTGCCACGTACAGGTCGTAAAGCTGGGGGACCTCGCTTAAGGCGGCGCCGCCCGACACCTGGTGGGGGATCGACCACCGGTCAAGGGCGCTGGAAAAGGGAGACAGGTGCGCCCTCTTCATGGTCACCACCATGAAGTCGCCGAAGGCGCAGGGGCGCGGTGCCCCATCCTTCCCGGTCACCGTGGCCCCGGAATCCACCAGGCCGCGGATGGTGCGGGCGATCCTCTCCGGCTCGTATTCCATGACCATCTGCTTGTTTTTGCACCAGCCCGGTATGGAGACAGTACGGATGCCGGAAAGGTCCGCCGGGACCTCGCCGGAGTCCGGGCGGCCGGATTCGAGCCTGACGTAGCGCGGGGCCACGTCGGTCTCTTCGGGGGGGAAGCACGGTTCGAATACCTGGTTGACCCATTGGAGGATCTCGGGGCGGGACCGGAAGTTCGAGCCCAGTTCGAGTTTCCCGCCGCCGGCTCCCGTGATGGCGTCGGGCCCGGTGATGATGTCGCGCACCTCGTTGTAGATCATGATGTCGGCGCGCCGGAAACGGTAGATGGACTGTTTCGGGTCGCCCACCACGAAGAGGGAACCTGGCCGCGGCGGGCAGTTTTTCCAGTCCCTTTCCCCGGTGTCGGTGGAGGTGAGGAACATCATGACCTCGGCCTGGACCGGGTCGGTGTCCTGGAACTCGTCGACGAGGAGGCGCCGGTACCTGTCCTGGAAAAAGCGCCTGACTCCCGGGTTTTCCCTGAGCAGTGCGGCGGCCTTGAGCAGGAGGTCCTCGTAGTTGAGGGACCCCTGGAGGGTTCGGGTGTGCCGGTAGCGGTCCACCGCCGGATAAACGGCCTGGATGGCGACGGCGTAGCGGTACTCCCTGAACATCCTGACGGCGGGAATGGCCACGGTTTCGTTGAACCGGACCCACAGTTCGGCCTCGCCCCGGGCCTGCTCCTTTCCCCCGGGGTAGAACTTGTTCCGGGCGACGACTTTAAGGCCGAAGGTTTCCAGGAGCTTAAACAGGGCCAGGGGATCGGAAAGGTCCCGGGCGTTGCGTGCCATGCGCCGTACCCTGCGCATTCTCGGTATGAGCGTGTCGGAACCGAATTCGTCGGGCAGCTGTGGCAGCAGGCCATCGATGTGGGCCAGGTACCTGCGGAACGCTTCAAGGGCGCCGGACATGTCGGGAGGAACGGGTTCGGGGGCGGGCCACCGGTCGACGTCGGGGTGCCCCACCACTGTCTCGAAAAGCCCGAACAGCTCCCCGGGCGAGAGCCCGGCCTTTACGATGCGGTCACGCGCGGCCTCGTCGGTAAGGCCTCTCATCTGCTCATCCCAGGACACGCGGCGCAGCCGCCCGTCCTCGGCCTCGTCCATCTCGGTAAAGGCCGGGTCGACGCCGGCTTCCACGGGACGTTCCCTCAAAAGCCTGGCGCAAAAGGAGTGGATGGTGCCGACGAAGCACCTGCCGGAGTTTTCCAGGGCGTCGGCGAAAAGGGCGGCCTTTGCGTCGTCACCGTCGGCAAGGGCTTTTCCCCAGGCATCTTCCAGCTGCAGAACGAAGCGCACCTTGAGCTCCGACGCGGCCTTGCGGGTGAAGGTCACGGCGGCGATGTGGTGGGCGCGGGCCTTGCCGGACGCGATGAGAGCCACCATGCGCCTGATCATGCTCGTTGTCTTGCCGGTCCCCGCCGCCGCCTCCACGAGATAGTTGGTGTCGAGGTTCTCCTCGATCTTGCGGCGCTCGGCGGCGTCGGGCAGCTGGCGGATCTCGGGATCACTCATATCCGCGCAGCTTTCTCATGGGGTTTAAGGCCGGGTCGTCTCCCGCGAGCTTCGCGGCAACGCGCAGGGCCTGGGAGGCGGTGTCCCCGCAGACGAGGGCATAATCGCACCATTTGCAGTCACCGGCGTCGTCGGTGGCCACAAAACAGCCCGAGCCGGCCAGGTCGCAGAGGTGGGCCAGCACTTCCCTGCCATCTTCCAGTGTCTCCCTCGCCAGGAGTACGGCTTCTCCCTGGGCCTGGGCGGTGGGGAACAGGTACCGGAAGGCCACCACCCGGGCGTTATGGCCGGCGCTCCGGGCCAGGCAGCTTTCGGCCATCCGGACGTAGAACAGGTGCTGGACCACCCGCCCCTGGTTAAACGGGTCCTTCCGGGTGTAGAGCCAGTTGCTGCCCGACTTGTAGTCGGTGATCACGAAGGCGCCGTCGCTCTTCCTGCGGTCGATACGGTCGATGCGCCCCCTGGCCCGGACGCGCCGCCCCGGGGCCAGTTCCAAAGACACCGGTTCGGCCCGGTCGAGGCCCGTGGGCAGGTCCGTGGAGGGCAGTCCCAACGACGCTTCGGCGTAAAGGGGCTCGTGATCACGGGTAAAGGACTCCTCCTCCCGCAGGAAGATGCGGGCCGACTCCATCATCTGCTCCCGTTCGTGGTCCCTGGCGTGGGAGGTGGGCGGCGGCGCCTCCCTTCCGTGCCGGTCTAAAAGGCCGTCCAGCAGCTTTTCCAGCCCGGCGCTGTCCCTGTCGTAGTCGGGGGCCTTCCCTGCCCGGATGAGGCCGTCCATGTAGAGCTGAAACAGTTCGTGGAGGATGCTTCCCCTGTCGGAGGGGGTCAGCCACTTCCCGGGCTCGGGAGCCTCCTCGTCAACTCCTTTTATGTCGAGGATATACTTGAAAAAGTAGCGCAGGGGGCAGGCCCCGAGGGTCTGCAGGCGGTTTGACGACGCGGCAGGGCCGAGCTCCGAGAGGATGTCCAGCTCGGGGGGCAGGGGGCCTGTCAGGCCGTCGAAGGGGGTCACCACCGGCCGCCGCTTTTCCTCCGACGCGGCCATCCCCCTTCCCAGGTTCGGGAAACGCCGGCCGAGAGCCGCGCTCCCCCCGATCACGCGTCCGGGACGAGTGAACCTTTCGGTCCACCACTGTGCCGAATCAAGGCTGATGCCGCCGGCCGGGTCGATGAAACCGGCCGGGGGGGACAGGTGGTTCAGCAGGGCCTCCTGGTCGGCCCGCGGGTCGGAAAGGATGCGGTAGGCCTTGACCAGGGAGGGGCTTGGGAAGGTGTCGCGGTCCTCCACCAGGTCCCGGAGGCAGCATGCGAGGGTCAGGGTGCCTCTCACCCTTCCGGCCAGGGCGATAAGGGAGATCTCCCTCGCTTTGAGCTCCTCTCCGGAAACGCGCAGCAGGGGGGAAAGGGCCTCCCGCTCGCTGTCTAACAGCACCGGCTCCTGGCGGTCGGAGCCGGGGAAGCGCCCGTCGTCGAGACCCAGCACGACGGTGTGGGGCCGTCCCGAGTGTCCCCCGAGGGCCAGGGGTGCCACGTGCAGCCGTCCCGGACGGGGCCCGCTTCCGGCAACCCTCACCTCCTGGATAAAACTGACGATCCACGCAAGGGGGTCTCCTTCAGGGAAGTGACTCAACTCCCCTATGTTCTTCAACGTCTCGTCGATATCCCGGGCGAGAGCCTTGGCGGCGTACTCGTCGAACTGGCCCGCCGTGCGGACGGTCGTTTCCAGGAAACAGGCAGCCCCTTCGAGTACCTCGGACAGGGAGTGGCCCGGGAGGGGGGTGCACCCTTGAAGGGTTGTAAGGAGGTTTTGGAGCGAATCGAGAACGGCGAGGTCCTTCCCACGGTCCGGCAGTGCGTCGCCGTCCTCGTCGTAGCGATTGCCGGACCGTCCTTTCAGCGCCTCCATGGCCGCCTCTACGGCCGCTAGGGCCGCCCCCGGTCCGGGGCCGGCCCCGGTTCCGCAAAGCAGGTCCGCCGCGGCCGCCCTTTCTGCCTGGCTGCTTTCACCGTTGAACCTTAAAAGGCCCTCCCGCACCATGCCGGCCAGGCCCTGGACCGGGTACCCGTCCATGGCCCACCGGGCCCAGGCGCCGAGGGCTTTGCCGGGGCGCGAGTAGACGGAGGGGATCCCCTCGGAGAAGGTGGCGGGCAGGTTGTCCAGGTCGCCGGTCTCGAAGGGGAAGTGCCGTGCGAACAGTTCGAAGAGCAGAGGGAGGTAGGTCGAGCCGTCCGTGTAAAGGATCTCCACCTGGTCCAGGGGCCAAGTGCGGGAAAGACACTTTCTCAGGGCAAGGCGCGCCTCGTTGATCTCCCCCGACGCGCCCAGGATCTCCAGGGTCCCGTCGTCCTGCGGAGATGAAGCCTTAGGAGGGGCCTGCAGGGGGGTGTCCATCCAGGCAAGGCGCGCGAGGTCGGTGAGCTCCCGGTCCCCGGAAGGGGAAGGCTCTCCGGGTTTCAGTCCCTGGACGATCACGGCAGGCAGCAGGTCCATGAGAGTGTTCTCCAGCCCGCGCAGTTCGAGGTCGTCGGGGGTCAGGAGCATCCTCCCTTCCGGCCATCGGCCCGTGCCTGAACGAAAGTCATCCGTCACGGCGGACAGGAGACCGCCGTAATCGACCCGGCCCATTTCCGCGAGGCCGTTTTCATAACCGGTGAGCAGGTCGGCCAGCTCCGCCATCTTGGCGCTTTTACCTCCCTGCCCCGAGCCTGGTCGAGGGGTCCCCGCGTCTCCGTGTCGAAGCCTGTCACGCCAGCGGCGTGACGTCCCCGTGTCTCGGAGTTCTTCTGCAGAAATTCCCGCTGTCCGGAGATCTTCGATGGACCTTGTCAACGCACTCACCAGTGAGGGGAACGGTTCCAGCGTTGTGAAGTAGCGCGGCGCCTGGTCACGAAGGGCGTTGAGGACCCGGGAGACGAGGATCTCGGCACCCCGGTGGGAGATCAGCTTTCCCGGGGCGGAACCGGACAGTTCAAGGACGAGGCTCCTGACAGTCGTCACACGCAGGTTGACGGCGGGCTGCCCGGAGCGGGCCACCTGCTCGGCCCACTGGTTGCCCACGCGCCGGTTAGGGGCGAGGAGCCATTTCTCGGCGAGCAAATTCTCCCGGCAGATGGCGGCGAGGTTGGATATGAATTTATTGGGAACGAAATGGGTCATAGAGCGTTTGCTAATTCCATATTCCAAATAATAATTTACCGCTAAGTATGCGAAGTTTCGCAAAGTTAAAAATCGGATAACAATTTTGATAGGGTCGCAAAAAGTCCAATCCGGGACTTTTCGCTCCACGGAAAGGGAAAAGCGTCGTTTTCCCTTTCCTCACAAATCAATGACCTAGGGTGTGGGTCATTGATTTGAGCGCCCCGCGCGGGGCGCGTTGATGGACTTTTTGCGAGTCCATCAATTTTAGGGGATTCAATGCGTTTTCACCACCCGTTCGCCACGTTAGGGATGTGACTCACTAGAGACACGGAGGACTCGGAGAAAAGCAGAAAACTATAGAACAGCTCTCCTCACCGATGCTGCTTTGGATCCTTGCTGCCCGGGATAAAGTGAACCTTGATCCCGGGCAGCAAGATCAAACAGCTGATTTCATAGAAATCCCTCTCCCAAGGGAGAGGTCGGGTGAGGGGATGTTTTTCCCATGCCTTACTTTACGTTAAAATTTTGATCTTCCCAAGGATTAAGCTTTCCTCCGCTTTTCTTCGTGCCGCCGTGGTAATTAAGCACCGCTTTTACAGGACCAGAGATCGCTTCACATGGGTAGGTTCCTTTCACCCCCACCTCGATCCTCCCCCCTCAGCAGCCGCCTTCGCATAATGCTTCGGCGAGCCATGGGGAGAGGAAGGATAAGGAAGGGAGCCTCCATGAGGGGGAGAGGGAGAATAAGGAAAGGGGCTATTGGTAGGGGGAGGAAGAATAAGGAAGGGACTATTGATCGGCCCGGAATGACGGAAAGAGGTAGCCGTATCAGGAATGACGGCCATCCTTCGGTTGGGGTTCGATCCCGTTGATGGCGGGACTCACGGTCCTGAACTTGCCGAAGGGGGATTTCGGGTTTTCCCCCCATGCTCCCTTACTCCCATACTCCCAAACCGCGCTTTTCCATCCGCCCCCCGCACTGTATTGATGCACCTGACCCCCAATTCTGCTAACATGACCGCACGGATTAAAAATCATTGTCCAGTTTTTTGAGTGTTTAACGACAAACCATTCGGAGGTTGCCGATGGCCAGAAGAACATCCCTGTTGATCACCACCGCCGTATTCTTAACCTTTGCTCTGGCCGCCCGTTGCGAGGCCGAACCAGCCGAACCGACCTGCGGGAATGTCCCCTTCGGATCTTCCATATCCACGGTCCTGGAAATTTTTGAAGGGGCCGAGATCTCCCAGGAGGCCGCGCCCTACATCGAGTCCATCGGCAACTACGCCCTGGAAGGCTACTTCAAGGGGGGACTGAAGCGGGACGACAGCGGTATCTGTTTCCTGCCCGGCATCGTGAAGAAGTACACGGTAAAAACGGAAAACTGGAAGATGTGCAAAACGGTGACCCTCTACTTCGGGGCTTTCGAGGTGGACGCCAAGGACTACGGGCTTTTCATGGTGAAAAAGACCGGGGCCGCGCCTTCTGCCGAGGCCGACTTCAAGGAGATCTTCGAGAAGATGGCCGGGGAACTGGACAAGGAGACGAAAGTCGGCCACAAGGTGGACCAGGGCCGGATCCAGTCCTTCGACGAGCAGTCCCACTCCTTCTACCTGCCCGCCCTGGTGGGGACGTGGGACGGCAAGGACACCCTGGCCTTCCTCATGGTGGCAAACTCCCCTGACAGCGGGCCTCTTGCCCCGGAGATCGTCTACGTCTCCAAGCCGGCGCTGAAGAGGTATCTGGAGATGTGCAAGACCTATTAGCTGTCTACCGACAGCTAACAGGTCAGTGCTAAGTACTAAGAGATAAGAGCCAAGAAAGAACACACTGGAGGGCAAATGCTCTCCGATTTTTTTCAAAACCAGTCCGTTGCCGGCGGAAGGTGTTACTCCGATACTCTGTCACCGCTCTCTCCCCGCGTCTCCGCGTCTCGGTGTCCCCGTGTCGGTTGCATCGGAATAATAACGCCTTTTTGGCCGTCCCATTCGGCCGATGCAACCTCGCGTCCGATCCCTTTCACCAGGGGGTCGAAGATCCTCTGTCCATCGAGGCCCGTGATGGGCCTGGGCGTGAAGTTCACCTCGTAGTTGTCCACCAGCAGGGGGTAGATCTCCAGCAGCTCGCACCGGCCGCCTTCCGTGAACTGGGCGACAGCCAGGATCCCCACCCGGGAGCGTTTGCTCAAGGAGCCGAAGGAGAAGTTGCCAAGGCTGTACATGACGGGAGCGCCCCGGTAAACGTCGATGGGCTGGGGGACGTGGGGATGGTGGCCCACGACCAGGGAGGCGCCGCTGTCGACGGCAACCCTTGCCAGCTCCACCTGGTAATCTTTGGGCTCGGTCATAAGCTCGGCGCCCCAGTGGAACGAGGCGATGACGGGGCCGTCGGCCGCCTGGTCTGCAGCTGCCACCCCCCTCGCTACCGCTTTGGGTGAACCGAAAGCGGTCCCGGGCCGCGCTTTCCGGGCCCAGTAGCTCTCGGGAAAGGTATTGGAGTACCCCAGAAGCAGGGCGATCCGGTCTTTCAACTTCAGGAGGGCCGGAGAGTAGGCGCTCCCGACATCCATGCCGGCTCCGGCATGGGATATCCCTGCTTCCTCCATATAAAAGATGGTGTCGGCGAGGGCTTCCACCCCGAAATCCAGGATGTGGTTGTTGGCAAGCCACGCTGCCTGGACACCCTCTGCCTTCATGGCCGCCGCCGCTTCCGGTGAGGCTCTGAAAGTGTAGGTCTTCCCTTCCACGGCATTGCCTGAGGTCGTCAGGGGTGTCTCCAGGTTAAGGACAACGGCGTCGGTGGTAGCCAGTATCTCACGGACCCCGTCGAACAGCCTCGCGTAACCGTACCGGTCGATAACAGGCTGGGCGCTGCCTGCCGGCAGGAAATCTCCCAGGAGGGCGATACGCAGGGGCGCACCCCCTTGAGCGGGGGAAATGGCGGGGGAAAAAAGGATGATGGCGCAGATGCCGACAGGAAGGAAAAACCTTTTCATGGCGGGAAGTTAGCACGGCTTCCGGAGTTTGACAACCAACATTGCCGATGTTATAGAGCAGATTCCGATCCGGCAATGCCGCGCTAGGTACTATGTACTAGGACAAGAGCAAATAGCGATTTTGATCTTTCATAGCTCATAGCCCATAGTACATAGCACGTAATAAGTTTCCCACAGCACAAGGACTTACTATGCTCGACGCCAAATTCATTCGCGAAAACCTCGACCACGTGGCCGAAAAGCTCGCTCTTCGCGGTCCGGGCAACGATATCGGGCCCTTCGAGGCACTCGACGCGGAGCGGCGCTCCCTCATCCAGGCCAGCGACGAAATGAAGGCCCGGCGAAACACCGAGTCGGCCGAGATTGGCAAGCTGAGAAAAGAGGGGCTGGATGCTTCCCCGCGCCAGGAGGCGATCCGTACCCTGGGAGAGCGGATAAAAGAGAACGATGAGCGCTTGAAAGAGGTTGAAAAGCAGCTTTCCCACCTCCTGATGACTCTGCCTAACCTCCCCCACGGGAGTGTGCCCGTGGGCCTTGATGAATCGGCCAACAGGGTCGAGAGAGTCTGGGGAGAGGTTCCCTCTTTTGACTTCAAGCCCCTGGCCCACTGGGACCTGGGCGAGATGCTGGGCATTATCGACCTGCCGAGGGCGGCCAAGATGGCCGGCGCCCGGTTCTCCCTCCTCACGGGGAGCGGGGCCAGGCTGGAACGTGCGCTGATAAACTTCATGCTGGACCTGCACACTTCCGAGCACGGCTACAGGGAGGCGCTGACCCCCTTCATGGTGCACCCTTCCAGCATGATGGGCACCGGGCAGCTTCCCAAGTTCGAGGATGACCTGTTCCACGTTGAAGGCGGGGAATTCTACCTCATCCCCACGGCAGAGGTGCCGGTGACCAATATCCACCGTGAGGAGATCCTGGCCGAGTCGGACCTGCCGGTGCGCTATACGGCCTACAGCCCCTGCTTCCGGCGGGAGGCAGGCTCCCACGGCAAGGACACGCGCGGTCTTATCCGCCTGCACCAGTTCAACAAGGTCGAGCTGGTCAAGTTCGCGAGGCCCGAGGATTCCTACGAGGAACTGGAAGGGCTGACGAGGGACGCCGAGGAGGTTCTCAGGCGCCTGGGGCTGCACTACCGGGTAGTGACCCTCTCCACAGGAGACCTGGGGTTTTCAGCCGCGAAGACCTACGACCTGGAAGTATGGCTTCCCGGGCAGGAGACATACCGGGAGATCTCTTCGTGCAGCAACTTCGAGGATTTCCAGGCCAGGCGTGCCCAAATACGGTACCGCCCCTGGGAGGGCAAGGGAACCCGGTTCGTGCACACCCTCAACGGGTCAGGACTGGCCGTGGGCCGTACCCTGGTCGCCGTCCTGGAGAACTACCAGCAGGCGGACGGGAGTGTGGTCATTCCGGAAGCGCTGCGGCCGTACATGGGTGGGATGGACATTATTACCCGGGATGCTTAATTTGGCGGGTAATAACGTAACGGAGTAACGGTGTGTCGGAGTCTCGGTGTAGTATAACATTGATGGACTCGCAAAAAGTCCAACAACGCGCCCCGCGCGGGGCGCCCAAATCAATGACTCACTCCGTAAGTCATTGATTTGTAAGGAAAGGGAAAACGAC
>JARGFV010000078.1 GCA_029210545.1 bacterium | reverse complement strand
TCCGGGCGCCCTTCCCAGGCGCGGCTTGTCATTGATTTGGGCGCCCCGCGCGGGGCGCGTTGATGGACTTTTTGCGAAGTCATCAACCTTTGGCCATTGGACTTTGGCCTTTGGTCTCTCGTTCGAGACAAGCTTTACAGATAGTCTCGAGCGAGGATCTCCGCTATCTGGACCGCGTTCGTGGCCGCGCCCTTGCGGAGCTGGTCGCCCACGACCCAGAAGGCCAGGCCGTTGGATGCGGAATAGTCCCTGCGGATACGACCGACCAAACAGGTGTCCTTCCCGCCTACGAAAAGAGGCATGGGGTAGCGGTTGTCGCCCGGATCGTCCAGGACCTCGACTCCCGGAGCGTCATTAAACAGCTCCCTCGCCTTCTCCGGAGTGATTATCCTTTCGGTCTCGATGCTCACTGCCTCGGAGTGGGCCGTCAGGACAGGTACCCTCACGCAGGTGGCCGAAACCTGGATCTGATCGTCATGGAGCATTTTCCTGGTCTCGTTGTGCATCTTCATCTCCTCCTTCGTGTAGCCGTTTTCGGTGAAGGAATCGATGTGAGGGATGACGTTGAACAGGAGCTGGTGCTTGAAGGCCGAGACCGTAAGTTCCTTGCCGGCGGCCCAATCCCTGGTCTGCCTGATCAGCTCTTCCATGGCCTTGGCCCCGGCGCCGCTGGACGACTGGTAGCTCGACACGACGACACGCTTGATGCCGGCGAAATCGTGGAGAGGCTTTAACGCCACGATCATGATGATGGTCGTACAGTTCGGGTTGGCGATGATCCCGCGCTCCGTATACCTGGCGATATCTTCGGGGTTGACTTCGGGTACGACGAGTGGAATGTCCGGTTCCATCCTGAAGGCCGACGAGTTGTCCACCACGACGGCTCCGGCCTTGACGGCAGCGGGAGCGAACTCCAGGCTTGTCCCTCCGCCGGCCGAGAACAGGGCGATGTCGATGCCGCCGAAGGAATTGGCGGTAAGTTCCTGGACCGCCACATCCTCCCCTTTCCACTTCATGACCTTGCCGACCGAACGTGACGAAGCGAGATAACGCATCTCCCCTATGGGAAACCCTCGTTCCTCGAGGACCTTGATCAGGAGTTCTCCAACGGCGCCCGTGGCGCCGGCGATAGCGACGTTGAATTTTTTTCCGCTCATGAGTTACCCCTCCCCTGTGTTAAAAGCGCGAAGCGCAAAGACCGAAGCGCGAAGAAAAGATCTAACCTCGACTTCGTACTTTGTACTTCGTTCTGTTTTTAATCAAATAAAGTTTTCAAACCTTTTAACGCCTGCTTGGTCCTGTGCTCGTTCTCCACGAGGGCGAACCGGACGTACCCGTCCCCGCCTTCACCGAACCCGATACCTGGTGAAACGGCCACCTTGGCCTTATCGAGTGTCATGAGGGCAAAATCCAGGCTGCCCATATCCCTGTATTGTTCCGGGATGGCGGCCCACAGGAACATGGTGGCCCTGGGTGTCTCCACCTCCCATCCGATCCGGTTGAGACCGTTCACGAGGAAATCCCTGCGCTGGCGGTATACGTCCACCGTTTGATGGACACAGTCGTCCGGGCCGTTGAGAGCGATGATGGACGCGATCTGGATGGGCTGGAACATGCCGTAATCCATGTAGCTCTTGATCCGCACCAGTGCTCCCACCAGCCTGGGATTGCCGACGACGAAACCGACCCGCCAGCCCGGCATGTTGTAGCTTTTCGAGAGGGTGAAGATCTCGACACCGATATCCTTGGCGCCCGGGACCTGGAGAAGGCTTGGGGCTTTATATCCGTCGAAAACAATGTCCGCGTAAGCCAGGTCCTGGACCACGAACAGGTCGTATTCCTTCGCAAGTGCCACCACCTTCTCGAAGAAGGACAGGTCTACTACCCGCGTAGTCGGGTTGTTGGGGTAGTTCAGCATCAGGACCTTGGGCCGTGGCCACATCGCCTTGACTGCCCTTTCGACCCTCTCGAGAAACTTGTCATCGTCATCCTCCATCGGAACGCTTCGCACGTCGGCGTTCCCGATGACGGCACTGTAAAAGTGGATCGGGTAGCATGGGTCGGGGACGATGACCACGTCACCGGGTGCCGTGACGGCCAGGATCAGATGGCTGATACCCTCCTTGGACCCGATGGTGGCCACCACTTCGCTTTCAGGATCCAGATCCACGTCGTACCTGCGTTTGTACCAGTCAGCCATGGCAGCGCGGAGTTTGTAGATCCCCCTGGACACCGAGTAACGGTGGTTCCGGGGGTCTCCCACAGCGGCCACCAGCTTGTCAACGATGTGCTGGGGGGTGGGCAGGTCGGGGTTCCCCATGCCGAAATCCACGATATCCTCCCCCCGAACGCGAGCCGCGTATTTGTGCTCGTTGACGATATTGAAAACGTAGGGGGGCAACCTTTTTATCCGAAAAAATTCTTCCATGTCAGCTACCTTGGCGACGGGTTGTGGTAGGTGAGAATTTTATATAAATCCTCGAAAACAATTGCCTTTCTTAGCACCGGCATCTACGGCTGTCAACAGACTCGAACTACTATGGCCATTTATTTCCATCGGATTTTGTGTGTGGAAAGGAAATATCTTCCACCAGAGAGACATAACGGTCCCCGACCGGTTTGAGGGTGACCTCCCGACTCTCGCCACAATAGGCGATCTCCACAAGAAGGTGCTGTTCAGGGAGAACGGCGGGCTCCTTTTCAGGCCATTCGACGACCAGGACGCGCCCCTTTCCCAACGCGTCCCGGTATCCCGTTGAATCCAGGTCGCCCACACCCTCGATCCGGTAAAGGTCCAGGTGGCACATCTCGAGATCGCCGCAGGGATAGTTCTGCATGATGATGTAAGTGGGGCTCGAGACCAGGTAACCGTCGTCAAGTCCCATGCCCTCGGCGATTCCCCGGGCCAATGTGGTTTTTCCGGCCCCCAGAGGGCCTGCCAGGCCGACAACGGCGCCTTCAAACAGCCGGCTGCCGATCGCCCTGCCAAGTTCTATCATGTCATCCGGTGACGGGATCGGCCCGGACCGTTCCGGATCCATTACTCTTTTTCAGCCAGGGCCCTGAGGATCTCTCTTCGTCCTACCACACCATCCACACGGCCGCCGTCCATAACCGGCAGGAAATGGATCCGTTTTTCAGTCATGATGGTCGCAATGTCGGAAAGAACCGTCCCGGGCTCTATCGTCACGGGATCCCGTGTGTAGATGTCCTCAACACGGCTTGCCACCATCCGGCGCAGTTCCTCCTTGAAATGATCCGAAGTCTCCAGGTAGATGGCCGCGTCGAAAAGGGAGACGATGGTCGGCAGGTGGAGGTTCTTCTCTTTGGCAACGAGATCGCCCTCGGTGACAACGCCCTCTAGTTTGCCCTTCCTGTCGACGACGACAGCCCCGTTAACATCTTTTCTCAGCAGCAGCCTGGCCAGTTCGTCAACGCTCATGTCCGGGCTGATGGTAAGGAACCTCCTGGTCATGATCCCCTTTGCTGTCAGCATCGATAAACTCCATCTTCGATAGACTCGTAAAACGGCTCTAAGAGACTTTTACGAGGTTGCTATCGTCAGTTCCCTGAGGACAGTCCCCAGGGATTCAATAATATCGGAAGCGGTCAGGGCGTGTTCCGAGACTCTTTCCGCCGCGTGATCACCGGCGGCACCGTGAAGGTGAACTGCCGCGATACTGCTCTCAACCGGTCCGTGCCCCATGGCCAGAAGGGCACCGATCATCCCGGTGAGCACGTCCCCTGAACCTCCGGTAGCCATGCCCGGGTTGCCCGTGGTGTTGATGAAATAGGAACCGCCCGGTTCCGCGACAACCGTACCGGCTCCCTTGAGAACAACAACAGCTCCGGAGAGGGACGCGGCCTTCAGGGCCGAACCGATCCTGTCCCTTTGCACCTCCCTGCTGTCGATGCCCAGGATCCTTGCCATTTCCCCGGGGTGGGGAGTCAGGACAGTACCGGCTGACCGTTCCTTGAGGAGCCCTATCCCGCCCGCGAGGACGTTGAGCGCGTCGGCGTCCACCACTGCCGGGCAGTTCACTTCCATGAGGACCCCTTTGACCAGCTTGCCCACCTCCGGATCGGTGGAAAGGCCCGGTCCGATGGCAAGGGCGTCCCTGGACTCCAGAAGCCCCTTGAGGGCGGTTAGACCCTTGGATGACAGGGAACCTCCGTCATTCTCCGGGAGAGGCTCAACCATGACCTCCGGCGTCGCCGCATCCGCATACAAGACGGCCGAAGCGGGCACGGCCAGGGTGACAAGTCCCGCTCCGGCCCGGAGGGCTCCCCTTGATGCAAGTATCCCGGCGCCTATCCTGCCGGTGGAGCCGCAGCACAGGAGAACGTGCCCGTAAGTGCCCTTGTGAGTGTCCGGCCAACGTTCCCTGTAGACATGGTTCACCGCTTCTGAACCGATAACCTGGCCTGGAAGACCAATGGATTCGATGACGTCGGAGGGGATCCCGATGTCGACGACGACAACCTCTCCCGCGAAGTGAGCCCCCGGGTACAGGAGGAGCCCCGTTTTGGGAAGGCCGAAAGTCACCGTTACATCGGCTGTGACACATTCCCCGTGGGGATGGCCCGTGCCTCCGTCCAGCCCGGACGGTATATCCGCTGAGATCACCAACCCCGGGCAGGAGTTAATGATCCTGACACATTCAGCCCATGGTCCTTCCACCGGCTTTTTCAGCCCCGTACCGAACAGGGAGTCGATGACGGAGTCCGAACGGCCCGCCCTGGCAAAGGCTCTTTCAAAAGAAGCCGGTGACGAAAGAACGGAGAGTTCGAGACCCAGGCGGGTCAGTATCCTCAGCTGGGCCTTCGCGTCCCCTTTGAAGGCCGCTTTGGGGGCTGCCAGGAATACAACGACCTCGTGACCGCGTTCTGCCAGGTGCCGGGCTGCTACCATCCCGTCCCCGCCGTTGTTCCCGGGGCCCGCGATCACTGTAATAGTCAGCCTTTTCTCTTCGAACCGGCGTTCGATCTCGTCTGCGAGGGCACCGCCGGCGTTCTCCATGAGTACCATTGAGGGGACACCGTACTCCTCGATGGTCAGCCGGTCGATCTCCCGCATCTGCTGAGGGCTGACAGTTTTCAAGCTATCCCTCCAGGATGACCATCGCGACGGCACAGTCATCGGTGTGGGTCAGACTGACATGGATCTTTTTTACTCCCATCCCCTCGGCGATCTCCCTTGCCCTGTTCTTCAGATCAATGGACGGCTTGCCCGATTCGTCATTGACCACCTTGACGTCGGTCCATGTCATCCCTTCGCTGAGTCCTTTGCCGAGCGCCTTGAAAAGGGCCTCCTTGGCTGCGAAACGCGCGGCAAGGTGGAGGTGTGTCTCACCCTTGGACCTGGAGTACTCCAGTTCCACTTCGTCGAAGACGCGGTTTTCCACCCGGTCGGCCCACTTGAGGAGCATCTCCTTCATCCGTTCGCCCTGGACGTGATCGATCCCTGTTCCGATGATCATAAAGTCCCTCCCATGGCCATTTTCATCTCCCTGACCGCCCGTTCCATGCCCACCATCACCGCCCGGGATACGATGCTGTGACCTATGTTCACCTCAACGATCTCGGGTATTTCGACAATGGCCCTGACGTTGCGGTAATCGAGACCGTGACCGGCAATGACCTGAAGCTTGAGTTTCTGGGCAACCTTGGCGGTGTTGACGATCCTGTCATATTCGTTATGGGCTTCGCTTCTGGTCTTCGCCGCGGCGTACTTACCCGTGTGGATCTCCACGGCATGAGCGGCGACCCTGTGGGATGCCTTGATCTGATCGATGTCGGGGTCCACGAAAAGGCTGACGCGGATCTCGGCATCACTGAGGAGAGTGATGACCTTCCTGAGGTAATCCATGTTCATGGCGACTTCCAGCCCACCCTCGGTGGTCAGCTCTTCTCTCCGCTCGGGTACCAGGGTCACCACATCGGGCTTGACGTCCAGGGCGATCTTGACCATCTCCTGGGTCGAGGCCATCTCCAGGTTCAACCTCGTTTTGACGGTCCTCCTCAAAATGGCGAGGTCCCGGTCCTGGATGTGCCGCCGATCCTCCCTGAGGTGGATAGTTATCCCGTCGCATCCTCCCAGTTCCGCGAGAAACGCGGCCTCCACAGGATCCGGAACCTCGACACCCCTCGCCTGGCGGACTGTGGCCACGTGGTCCACATTCACACCGAGCCGCGTATAACCTGCCCCTGATCTGTGCATGAGAATTCCTCCGAAATTCAGGTTTTTGGTTTAGGGTCTGGGGTTCTGAGTTAAGATCGTCAGCATCGGAGCCTTCGTGCAGCAACCCGGGCTCTCTTGTATCGTTGCACTAACCAGAAACTCGAAATTCGAAACCCGCACCTAGATCTTCTCCCACCCGAACCGTTCGATCAGCCTGTTGCACAGGTGATCGCAGATCATGGTGGTCGATTCTTCCGATTCGCTGGACACCGTCACCCTCAGAAGGGGCTCCGTACCCGAATATCGCAGGCTGAGGATATTGTCGGTTCCCAGTTTGCCCCTGGCCTCCTCAAGCATTTCCTCGAACCAGGGCTCACCCTCGAGGTTTGTCTTATTATTGTCGACACGCAGGTTTTGCATGACCTGTGGATAACGCTTCCATCCTCCCGTGAGTTTGGAAAGCGGTTCTCCGGCGTCGACCATGGATTGCAGGACCTGAAGAGCCGTCACAACCCCGTCTCCCGTTGCCGAATGCTTGAGGTAGATGACGTGCCCTGACGGTTCGGCTCCCAGGACCGATCCCGTGGAAGTCATCTCCTCCAGAACGTAGCGGTCCCCCACTCTGGCGCGTACGAGCGCAATCCCCATTTTGCGGAGGGCTGCCTCAAGTCCCACGTTGGTCATGATCGTTCCGACGACCGTGTCGTTGCGGAGTTCGCCCCTCTCCTTGAGGCGGGATGCGCCCAGAAAGAGCATGTCGTCCCCGTCCACGATGCTGCCGGTCTCGTCGGCCAGGATCGCCCTGTCGGCGTCGCCGTCAAGGGCGATTCCCAGGTCAGCGCCGGTTTCGAGGACTTTTCGTACCATGGATCCCGGTTCGGTAGAACCGCAGCCGCTGTTGATGTTGGTCCCGTTCGGCGCATCCCACAGGGCGATGACTTCAGCTCCGAGTTCACTCAGGATGACCGGCGCCACCTCGTATCCCGCGCCGTTGGCGCAGTCAACGACGATCTTCAAACCCTCCAGGGACAGCCCCGCTTCCAGGGTGGACTTGGCGTGGACAATGTATCGGCCCTCGGCGTCATCAAGCCTTCGGGCCCTGCCCAGACCGACGCCCTCCGGTCCTTCGGGAGTTCCCATATCGATGAGGGCCTCCAGTTTCAGCTCGACCGCGTCGGGCAGCTTCCTGCCGTCAGAGCCATAAACCTTGATTCCGTTATCTGTGAACGGGTTGTGGGAAGCCGAAATAACGATCCCCGCTTCTGCCCGCATCGATCGAACCAGGAAGGCGATGGCGGGGGTAGGCAGTGGACCGACCAGGTACACATCAGCCCCCATGGAACATATGCCCGACATCAGGGCGGATTCGATCATGTATCCGGAAAGCCTGGTATCCTTGCCGATGATGATCCTGGGATGCGATTTGCCGCGCCTGAAGTAGGTTCCGATCGATTTACCCAGGCTGAGTGCGAACTCCGGTGTTATGGGATGTCTGTTGGCTATCCCCCTGATACCGTCTGTACCGAAATACCTTTTATTATTCATAATTTTACAGATATTGTTAAAGTTATACTGAAAGGTTTCATGGGATTCCGGGGCAAAGGGCCTATCTCTTTTTCCCCGGTTCCGTCATCTTCTCCACGATCTGGATCTCGTATTTTACCGTTGACCACTTGAGAGCGTGGACGCTGTCTTCCGGCAAGATCAGGGACGTTTCTCCGACCAGGGGTCCACCTGCTCCTTCCACGTTGACAACCGACGTCCGCAGGTTATTGATGCTGTTCAGGATGGACCGAGGCCCCCTGATATCGACCGTTTTCGGGTTCATGGTGATGGCCGAAACAGCGAAACCCTCCTTCACGGTACCCTGCAGGGCGAGTTCGACAGGAACCTCTTTCCGTACGGTCCTCTCGAGGAAAACCGAGACACTGGAAGGACTGACCCTGGTCACCGTCACTCTTTCCGGCACCTTGATATCCGAATTGAAAAGTTCGATGGTGGTCTCCCCTTCGGCCGCTCCGGTCAGATCCACCGGAATGGAAAGCCCCATGTGGGAGATCCCGGATACAATGCGGCGCGGACCCGTAAATCGGACGTTTACTCTTTCCACGAGGTCTCTCATCACCTCCAGGTCTGGAGGCAGATTGTGCAGTTCCACCGGGATGCCGACGCTGATCTCCATCATCTCGCCACCTCTTCCCCTGGAGACCACCGACCACAGGAGGATGGCGAGAAAGAGGGAAAGGAGCTTAAGCGGCAGATTTCTTCCGATTACCGAGAGCACTCTTTATCCTTTCCTTCAATCGCTGGCGATGGGGCATTTTCTCCCCAGTCAGCAAACGCTCGAGAATCCTTTTCAGTTCGTCAGCCTCAAGTTTTGAATACATTTTCCCCTCGCACGCAGCCGATATTTTCCCCGATTCCTCGGAAACGACGATGACCAGTGCATCGGTCTCTTCTGTAAGCCCCAGTGCCGCCCTGTGACGGGTTCCCAGGATTTTTTCAAGCCTGGGGTTGAGGGTCAGGGGGAGGAAACACTGGGCAGCGGCGATCCTGCCTCCACTGATGATGACAGCGCCGTCGTGAATGGGGGAAAAAGGCATGAAGATCGATAACAGCAGGTCCCTGCTCACGGTTCCCTCTATGGGAGTTCCTTTCTCGATGTAGTTCTTCAACCCGGTAAACCGCTCGAGAACGACAAGAGCGCCGATACGCCTGCTGGACAGGGCTGTGGCCGTACGGACGAGTTCCTCGATAAGGTGCTTCTGTTCCCCGGGATTTGCCCCGGTGAGGGGGTTTGAACCGACCAGGGCCAACGCCCGCCGTAACTCGTCCTGGAACAGGATGACAAGGATGATGACGATGGAACCGAGGAAGTTTTCAAGGATCCACTCCAGCGTGCTCAGCTCAAACCCCTGGGCCAGGATATAACCGCCGCCCAGGACCACGAGGCCGAAAACCATCTGAAGAGCCCTGGTTCCCCGTATCAGGAGCAGCATCCAGTACAGGACAATGGAGACCGCCGCTATGTCCAGAAGGTCCTGGAGGCTGATACTGTTGATAAACTCCATGAGCATGTTCAGCATTGGACGTGTTCCCTGATACCTGTAGCCACTGCAAGGGCCTGTACAGTCTCACTGACATCGTGGACCCTTACCATATCGGCTCCCCGCAGCACAGCCGCCGTGACAGCGGCGAGGGAACCGGGAATCCTTTCGTCGACATCGGCGCCGGAAACGGCCCCGATGAAGGATTTTCGTGAGGCTCCCACCATGACCGCTGTTCCCACGGACCTTAACTCACCGATGCGGCCGATGATCTCGAGGTTCTGTTCCGGCGATTTTCCGAAACCTATCCCGGGATCAACACATATCCTCTCGAGGGGAATACCGGCCTCAAGAACCCTCTCCACCGAGCTGCCGAGATAAAGAGCGATCTCCCCCAGAAGGTCCTTGTACTCGAGAACGTTCTGCATGGTCTCGGGCCGCCCCCTTGTGTGCATGAGGATGACCGATGCGTTGGCTGAAGAGGCGATGGCGGGCATTCCCGGGTCAAAAGTCATGGCGCTGATGTCGTTTATGATGGTCGCTCCCGCGTCGAGGGCCTTTTGCGCTACACTGGCCCTGGTCGTGTCTACAGAGATCTCGCCGACCCCCTCGCGGAACAGGCCCTCTATGACGGGGATCACCCGACGGATCTCCTCCTCTGCCTCCACCGATCGGGAACCCGGCCTCGTCGACTCGCCACCCACGTCGATAATGCTGGCGCCCAGGGCGTTCATTTCGACCCCCCTCGAAACGGCCTGATTCAGGTCAAGGAACTTTCCACCGTCGGAAAAAGAGTCGGGAGTGACGTTGAGAACGCCCATAACGGCTACTTTTGGGTCCTCGAGGAGGTCACGGCCTCCCACGATAAACGTCGCTCTTTCGTCGATCCTGTGAAGGAGTTCCGTCAGGCTCTGCGCAAGGTCCGAAAGTCCGAAGGGCTGGCTCTTGAGTTTATCGACCAGGCGCCGCAGCTGCAGCACGGTACCCATGAGGAGCGCCGGGGTCGCCTGGACGGTCAGACCCGCCGCTTCTTTCCTCAAGGCCGCCTCACCTCCGAGGGACAGGAGGTTCTGCTTGAGGATAAGAGCGGCTCTCAGGTCCACCTCGTCCAACCGGATCAGGAGATGACGGCTCTTCCCCTCCATGATGCCGATCCCTGTCGGATCGACACCCATCCGGGACATCTCTTCCCTGATGCCGAAGATCCCGGTATTAATTATCCTCGGCGGGCGCATCTTGCTGTGTATCGGCTTCCGGGCCGGTTTCCTGTGGTGCTTCCGGTGTTTTTTTACGGGCCGGCAGGGTTCCGCCCTTTATAACGGTGTCGATCTCGACACCGTCGAGGACTTCATGCTCCAGCAGGGCAGCGGCGAGGCCATGGAGTGAGTCCGGGTGTTCACTGATTATCTTTGTAGCAACACCGTAAGCGTCCATGATCAGTTTTTTGACCTCCGCGTCGATCTTTACGGCCGTGCTCTCACTGTAATCCCGGTGCTGGGATATTTCCCTCCCCAGGAAGATCTGCTCCTCCTTTTTACCAAAGGTCAGGGGACCCATTTCCTCGCTCATGCCCCATTCGCAGACCATCTTCCTGGCCATCTCCGTGGCGCGCTCGATGTCGTTGCCCGCACCGGTGGTGAAGTCTTTGAGAACAAGCTCTTCCGCCACCCGGCCGCCCAGAAGGATCGCCAGACGGTCAAAGAGATAACCCCTCGGGTAGGTGTGCCGCTCATCTATGGGAAGCTGCTGAGTCAGGCCGAGGGCCCTTCCACGGGGGATGATGGTTACCTTGTGGATGGGATCGGCGCCCGGGATCATCTTGGCGACAAGGGTGTGGCCTGCTTCGTGGTAAGCGGTGTTCCGCTTTTCCTTGTCGCTGATGATCATGCTCCGGCGTTCGGTACCCATGAGGACCTTGTCCTTTGCTTCCTCGAAATCCTCCATGACGACCTGGGTCCTGTCCTTCCGGGCGGCCAGGAGAGCCGCCTCGTTGACCAGGTTGGCAAGATCGGCTCCGGAAAAACCGGGCGTTCCCCTCGCGACGATCTCAAAGTCGACATCGTCGGCCACCGGAATATTCTTGGCGTGGACCAGGAGGATCCCCTCCCTTCCCTTGATGTCCGGGTTGGGAACGACCACCTGCCGGTCGAACCGGCCAGGTCTCATGAGGGCCGGGTCCAGAACGTCGGGGCGGTTGGTGGCGGCGATCAGGATGACCCCCTCGTTGGATTCAAACCCGTCCATCTCCACGAGGAGCTGGTTGAGTGTCTGTTCCCTTTCGTCATGCCCGCCACCGAGACCGGCTCCACGGTGACGTCCCACAGCGTCGATCTCGTCGATGAAGATGATGCACGGGGCCTGTTTTTTGCCCTGCTCGAACAGGTCGCGCACCCTGGAGGCGCCCACCCCTACAAACATCTCGACAAAGTCGGACCCGCTTATTGAAAAGAAAGGGACGTCGGCTTCGCCGGCGATGGCTCTCGCCAGAAGGGTTTTCCCGGTACCCGGCGGGCCCATGAGAAGGACCCCCTTGGGTATCTTCCCTCCCAGTTTCTGAAAACGCTGGGGGTCCTTCAGAAAATCGATGATCTCCTCCAGTTCTTCCTTGGCCTCGTCAACACCGGCGACATCATTGAAAGTGACCTTGACCGACGCCGCGGAAAGAAGGCGGGCCTTTGATTTGCCGAAGGACATGGCCTTGCTGCCCCCTGCCTGCATCTGCCTCATGAAAAAGATCCAGACCGCGATGAGAAGCAGCATTGGAAACCATGAGACAAAAATGGTGATGTACCAGGGACTGTCCTGCGCCGGTTCCGCCGTGATCTGGACCTCCTTTTCCCTCAGGAAGGAGACCAGATCGGGATCGTCGGCGCTGTAGGTGGAAAATTCGGTCTCGTCGTTGAACTTTCCGGAGAGGTTGCGGCCCTTGATAAGGACTTCCTTGACCTCACCGGTTTCCACCCGGCTCAAAAAGTCGCTGTAAACGAGTTCGGTAACCGCCTGTGGTCGGACGGAAAAAAGGTTATACAAAAGGATGACAACGAGTCCGATGACGATCCAGAGAGACAGGTTCCTGTAGAAGTTATTCAAGACCACTACCTCCAATTTTGATAGAGTCGCAAAAAGTCCAATCCGGGACTTTTCGCTCCACGGAAAGGGAAAAGCGTCGTTTTCCCTTTC
>JARGFV010000077.1 GCA_029210545.1 bacterium | reverse complement strand
TCCGGGCGCCGCTCCCAGGCGCGGCAGTTTTCACGGGTCATCGATCCGAGCGCCTCTCCCAGGCGCGGCTTGTCATTGATTTGGGCGCCCCGCGCGGGGCGCGTTGATGATGGCTCTGGCTCTGACCGTTTCAACCCTTTTGAAGCGGCGCTGGCCGTAAAGCAAAGCGACGCCGCATAACATGGCCAGGTCCCGATAAATCGCCTGCCACAGGCCATGAAATGCCTCGGCCTCGGGATCGCCCGGGCCGAAGCATCCGCATTCAATGTCCAGACCCATCCATATTCCGCAGCGCAGCAGGACGATGAAAAACAGCAGAAGGCCTGCGATAATCGAAAGGCTCCCCTCGATGTCGAGGATGAGCCCGATCCCCGCAAACACCTCCAAAGCCGGCAGAGCAACGGCCACGGGCATGAGCAGGCTTTCAGGGACGATGCCGTAGGCGTCGATCAGCACGGCAAAGGTGTCCGGGTCGGCCAGCTTCAGGAGGCCGGCGTAAAGGAAAAGACCCCCGATAGCCCAGCGGACGAGCCTGTATGTCCAATTCAATAAGCTCATGTTTTTACGTCAGGGATCAGGTCCTATCGATAGTGGGGGTAACGCAGGCCTTACCGGGAAACACCTTAATCTATTTGTAAAACAAATCGCAAGTATAATTTTTGCCTATAGCATGGCCGCAAGGGGGACAGGTGAGAACTGCTGCTGATCTCAGATCTCAAAGGGGAACGATCCGGGGTCCCAGATCCAGGATCCAGGATGTTTACACCTCGTAACCCTGTCTGCCGTATCCAAGCTGACTTGTGAGGGCATGGCCATTTGGCGACGTCTCAAAACGAAGACGGGCAGTGCAGCCTTTCGGCGGTTGCTCTGCGTCCCCTGCGTTAAGGCTTTTGCCGTTTTTACAGGAATGTTGGGCTTTGAAATTGGGAATCCGGGATTGACTCGGTCAGGCCAGGAACCGGACAGCACGCCGGGCCGCGTCCTTGATATCGATCCCCTGGCTGCACTCGACGGTGCACCCCTCGCAATCGGCGCAGGTCCTGACCGCCGAGGCGGCATGAACCGCCCTTTCCGCGGCCAGGCGTGGGTCTTTATACCCTTCCCGGTACATGGCGATACGGGCCGCGTCCAGGCCGCCCGTTTGATACCGGCACTGGTCGAGGCACTTCGAGCAGAAAGAACACGCCTTCCCCTCGAGATCCGCCCGGTACGCGTCTAGCAGGAAAAGGTCGGAGAGCCCCCCCTTGCCCTTGATGGCCGCCACGTTCTCGTCCACCATCTTCCGGCTTAGCATGCCTGGAACGGCGAGGTGGACACCGGGCTGCTCCACCACATAACGAAGGGCCGACTGGTGGGGTGAGAACCCGGGGTACGACTCGCTTTTAAACCCGCCATTTTGAGTCTTCATGGCAATGATGCCCACCCCTTTTGCCGCTCCTTTTTCGATGGCCTCAAAAAGAGCGGGAGGCGACCGGAAGTTCACCGCAACCAGCACCGTATCGTAATATCCGTCGTCCATCACGGCCTCCAGCACTTCCTGCTGGTTTCCGTGGGTGGTGACCCCGGCGAACCGGAACTTGCCCTCTCTCTTCATGGCTTCCATGATCTTCTGGACATCCTTGTTCCGGATCTGTTGCCTCGAAGAGACCCCGTGGAGCTGCATCAGGTCCACCCTGTCAACGCCCAGGGAGGCCAGGCTCCGGTCCACCGAGGACCTCATCCTTTCCTCTCGGCCGATGTGAACCTTGGTGGCGATGAAAACCTTGTCCCTGATCCCGGCGACGGCCTCCCCTACGAGCTTTTCGTTCCTCCCCCCCATGTAACAGTTCGCCGTGTCGATGTATGTGATCCCCTGCTCCAGGCCATGGCGGATTGCCGAGGAGTCCCCGCACTGCATGGCGCCGTACCCCAGGACCGAGACCATGGCCCCGGTGCGGCCGAGTACCCTGGAAGGCATGGTAACTCCTTCCGTCGCACGGCCAGGCTCATCTTCCCTCGCCAGGGCTACGGAGGACAAGGGGCGAAGGGCACTGTGCGTCAAGAGCGCAACCATAAAAGAGCCCGATTTCCTGAGGAATTCGCGGCGTCTGATCTTCACCTGACCACCTCCACCACCTTGTCCAGAGTTTTATCCAGGTAAATTCTGGTGCCTTCGCTGGCCGTTTTTGACCAGGCTACGGCCTTTTCCCTTGTCATAACCGTCTCGATGCCCTTGCTTTCCAGCTTCGATGCAAATGTGTTCGCTTCATCCCCGGATGGAAACAGCCTGGCGAAGCACTCCTGCCCCCCCGGAGCGGTCCAGAGGTACCCCGGGCCGGCTTCGAGATCGTAATCCACATCCTCGGGGTGATAACCGACTTCGCACGGGGCCCTGGCGGCCTGCTGCAGAACGCCCAGAACGGGTGGAAGCGCCTCGGGCGCAGGAAGCACCCCTGACAGTACCTTCAGGAACTCCCGCGTCAAGGAAGCACCATCCTCGGCGTCCACATCGACCCTGATGAAAAACGGGCCCCTGCGAGCATAGGATGTATAGGTCCCGATGAACACAAGGGTCCCCGAGATCTCTTCGGGGCTGGCGTCACAGCCTGTGTAAAGGGAAAGGAGTCCGAAGGCGTTTTCCGGAACCCCCAGGTCGACAAGGTCCACGCTCAGGGTGGTCTCTCCGGAGCCCTCGTAAAGAGCGTAGGACAACGAGACGGCCCCGAAACGCTTGAGGAGCTCGGCTTCCCCGTTGACGTGCTCGTAAATGGTCTCCGGCGGCCATTCCCGGACATTATCCGCCATGCTCAGCCGGACAACTGTGCCGAAGGCCTCGGGGAGGACGGGACCCGCCTGGACCGGCAGGGCACCGGCCAGGAAAAACAGTATGAGGAGACGGATTATCATCATGGTAATCTGGAATAATTCCAGTTCAGATTATGATGATACAAACACTTCACCAAGTCAAGAACGGCCCCGGAACGAATCCCGGGTCTGGTTCCCCCTCGGGAATATATTACCCGACTCTTCCAGTTCAGGCCGTTACGCCATCGTGAAGATGCGGATCTTCGGTGTGCCCACGAGCCTTGAAAAATACTACCCGGTGCTCCGTCGGGAACGTCGAGTCCTGGAAAGCTCTTCGTAGAGGGTCCGGTGCCAGATACTCACCCTGTCAGATCTCATCCCCATCTGCTCCAGAGCTTTGTCAGGGAAAGGGTCCTTCGAGGCAGGGCAGGCGTGATAAAGGCCCTGGATACCCTCGGGCATGTATTCGTAGGGGTACAATCTGCACACCAGGGGGCGGGTTTCAAGATCCAGGACACACCCTTCTCCCCCAGCAGGCAGCACGAACCGTCCCGCCGCCTCTTGAGAACCCTGCGCCTTGAGCAGCCCAGGACATGATCCCTCCACGGCAGATCCAGGCCGTCTCTTTCGCACCACGACCACGGCTTTTCATACCTGTTGAATCTCCAAAGCCAACGGAATAACCTCCGGCCGGCGGACGCCGACCTAACACAAAGAGGAGGGAAAGAGTCCCCACCTCGGTAGGAAGATTGGAAATTTACTCCCTTGCCGAGCTTGTTTCAAGAAAAAAGACGGCCGGAGGAAAGGCCGGCAAAGTGCATGGGGGAATGGGGGCATTTAATAGCACGATCTGGTCTTGAGGGTCTGGGGTCAGGAGAAAAGAGGCGCCTGTTTAACCGGGGAATCAGAACGTTTCCCCGAACAGGAAGTAAACAGCGGCTGGTCCTCGGCCCAGGCAAAGTCCAGGCGGGCCTTGGCGATGTGATCGGGGGGCAGGGTCATGCGCAGGCCGGCCCCGGCAGAGACCTCGGGCCCTCCGAATCGGTCCTCGGTGACCGCTCCCGCTTCGGCAAACAGGGCTCCACTGAAGATCCAGAACAGCTTCTTCCTCGCCTCTCCCTGGAGGACATAATAGCTGTCCCCCCGGAAGCGGTTCGTGTAGTAGCCTCTCAGCGCGTAGGGCCCCCCGAGGCTGTAGCGGTGCTGGTAGCTGGGTCGTCCCCAACTGCCTGCCAGGGCCAGCCGGCCTGCCAGAACGAGGCCGGAAACAGGGGATGTGAAGATCCGGTGGTCTACCTCAGCCTGGGAAAAGGTCCTGCTCCCGTCATAGGTGGTCAGGCAGTCGGGCACGATCTTTAAAGTAAGGGTGTCGTAAACGCCCCTTGTCGGGTTCAGTTGATTGTTCCGGCCGTCGTAGTACATGCACAGACCGAATCCAAGGAAGCGTTCTTCGTATTCAGGGGGGGGCGATATCGGTCCCGTCGGTGCCCTCGAATTCGGCGCCCCGGTAGTCCAGGAAGGGGCCAAAAACAACCTTCCCGTTCTTCATGCACTTCAGAAAGTACTGAACCCTGGTCACCGCCCCCTCAATAAAAATGCTCTCCGAAGCATCCGTGTCCATCCCCTCCCCGTAATAGGGACGCGCAAAGTCGTCCAGCTCGATGTCCAGGTCAAAGAAAACGCCTTCGCCCATCCACCGCTTGAGGTTGAACTTGGTGCTGTACTCTCCGCCGGTGGAAAAGGCGAGCCGGGCGAACATCCATAACCTCGGATCCGTCGGCCGGTCGAGAAAAAAGCCCCTCCCCACACGGTCCCGAAAGTTGGTTCGTAGGCGAAGATGGGAGCCAGCGATACCCGGTCCTGTCCCGTATGGGTGCCAGCTCACCCCATTTCTCGAGGTTCTCCTCCATGCCTGTCCTCTCATCGCAGGCAACCGGACCGGGCAACCCGGCCAAAAGGGCGAGGCAAAAAACCAGGATCTGTTGCAGATACCGCCTGATAACTGACCGGCCTCTCTTCCTGGGCAAAGCCGGTGGCTTTTACAGGATATTGGCGGCCATGGTGGCCAGACGGCTCCTCTCTCCCTTGTCCAGGAATATGCTGGCCGAAATGTCCACATCGGAAAGCCTGAACTTTTCCGAGGCAACGGCAAGGCCGTTGTCCGCCGAGGTCATGTAAGGGCTGTCGATCTGGTAGATGTCGCCGGTCATGATGATCTTGGTGTTCTCGCCCGCCCGGGTAATGATGGTCTTGACTTCGTGGGGGGTCAGGTTCTGGGCTTCGTCGATCATGAAGATCCCGTTGGAAACGCTGCGGCCACGGATGTAGGCCAGGGTCTGGACATCGATGAGCTTGGCGTCGAACAGATACTGGAGGGTGATGTCCCGGGCTCCATGGGTAAGGTCTTTCCCCTTGCCGTGCCCCCCTCCGTTGGCCAGGTTGTCAACCAGGAACTCCAGATTATCGTAGATAGGCTGAAGCCAGGGGCGCACCTTCTCGTACTCCGTGCCGGGCAGTGCCCCCGGGTCCGGCCCCATGGGGATGATGGGCCTGGCGATGATCAGGCGCTTGAACCGCTCCTCGAGGACCATCTCAAGGGCACAGGCGAGGGACACCAGGGTCTTGCCGCTGCCGGCGATGCCCATGGCGAAAACGAGGTCCGTGTTTTCCGTGAGGATGGCGTCCATGAGGAAACGCTGCTTGTGGTTGCGGGGACGGATCCCGAACACATCGTCCATCTTCTCCAGCAGGTGAAAATTCCCGTCACCCCGTTCGTTTTTCCGGAACTGGACCAGGGCGCTCTGGTTCAGGTCGGTCTCGTTCTTGAGCAGCAGATAGTCATTTGAATAAGGGGAAAGCTCGGTACTGTCGCTCCTGTACCCGGCTACCGGGAGGACCTTTTCCTGGTAAAGCCGGTCGATGAAGTCAGAGGGCACCAGGACGAACAGGGTGTCCTCTTCCACGCTGGAGATGGTTTTGTTGTGGTAGTAGTCCTCGGACTCCACTCCGAGGATGTTGGCCTTGATCCGTACGTTGATGTCCTTGCTCACCACAATGGTGGGAAGATTGGACTCCTTTTGGACACTCAGGGCCACGTTCAGGATCATGTTGTCCGAAGCGGTCTTGGCGCTGGTGACCTGCATCTCCCGGGGCAGATGGACATCCTCGTCGTAGAAACGGACGAAAAGCTTGCCGCCGGCGTCGGTCTCTACCCCCTTGAGAAGGTCGCCCCGCTGGCGCAGATCGTCGAGCTGCCTGGAAAACTGGCGTGCCGCGAACCCCCTCGGATCGTAGTGCCTCTTGAAATTGTCGAGTTCCTCGAGGACCATCGAAGGGATAATGACGTTGTTCTCCTGGAAGGTTTCGAGGCAGTTGGGGGAGTAGAGGATGACGTTGGTGTCGAGAACGAAGTTTTTCAAGGGCTGTCTCCTTTCCGACGGCGTTCCGTTTTGCCCGGGCGGCGGCCGCTAACCGATGTGGTCCATGAGTATCCTGACTCCGATGGCAATGAGTACGAGCCCGCCTGCCGCCTCGGCGCTCCTTCCCAGCAGGGGACCCGTGCGGTTTCCAATGTATACCGCAACAGACGAAAGTGTAAAGGTCACAACCCCTGTTACAAGGGCCGGTGTGAAGACAGGGACCTGCACGATGGACAGGCTCATACCGACGGCGAAGGCGTCGATGCTCGTTGCGAGGGCGAGAACGAAAAGGACCGTGAGCTGCAGGGGGTCACGCTCGCCCTTCACCTCGCCCCTGAATGCGCTGACTCCCATGTGCCCGCCCACCGCGAGCAGGAGGGCAAAAGCCACCCAGTGATCCACCGCGGCGATGGCTGCCTGAATCCCGGTGATCATGGACCACCCGATGGCCAGCATTCCCGCCTGGAACAAGCCGAAAGCCAGGGGCATGCGAAGGATGCGGGGGGTCGCCGCTCTCCGCGTGATCAGACCGCAGGAAAGGGACACAGCGAAAGCGTCCATGGCCAGGGCCGTTGCAATGGAAAGGATCGCCGCTGTAGAAAGGTTGCCGGATAAAGGTGTCATTCAGAAAGGTCAGATGATGCAGTAAATGACCGCCATTGGGGACGTCCGGCATTTCCGGAAGAGGTCCTCGACGTCGGAACAGGGCTGGATCCGTGGTGAGACCGGATGAACCGGATCAGGGGTTGACCTCGCTCATGAGCTGCCGGGAAAGTTCCGGGTCCATCTTTTCCAGGGCGGAACATATGTCGGCCGCTGAGCGTTTGTCCCCGCTCCGATAGTACGTGAAGGCCAGGTCCCAATAGGCGCGCTTGAGTTCGGGATCAAGTTCGATGGCCTTTTTAAGGGCTGAAATGGCCTCCGGATAACTCTGCTGCCCGCGGAAAGATATGCCCTGCTGATGCCAGGCTTCCGCCCTTCGGGGGTCAATCTTGATGGCCACGTATACCCCGGCCAGGGCGTCCCTGTAAAATCCCAGGGTATTGTTGACCTCCCCCAGAAGAGTGTAGGCATCGTAGCTGTTCGGCTGCGACCTCACGGCCGCCCAGACCGCGTCGAGAGCCCTGGTGTTTTCCCCCTCGACCAGAAGCGCGCGGGCGAGCTTCATGTAGGCCTCGTGGGAGGAATCCCCGAGCTTGACCGCCATGGAGTAGGCGGCGGCCGAGTCCTTGAAATGCCCAACCGCGTCGTTACAGCACCCCAGGAGGAAGAAGGCCTCTTTTCGGAACCTCTCATCCGCAGTGGCTTTCTGAAGCCCTGGAATGGCACGCGCGTACTGGCCTGTCCAGTAACAGGCAAATCCCGTCATGTAACCGCCCACCGTCGTGTCTTCCCAGCTGCCATGCCGGCGCTCGGCCCAGGCCAGGTGGTCCACCGGCCGCACATCCCCGGTCATGACCTTGGAGATCCTTCCCACCGGAACCGCCCAGGCGGCGCTGACGCCGTTTTCCAGTCTGAACATGACGATCCCGACGATGACTCCGCTCTCGTTGAAGACAGGGCTGCCAACGGTGGCAAACGGGGAACCGATCTTCATCAGGAAGCCGTACATCGGCACCTTGCGGAGATCTTCGATGGTACCATCCAGAAAAGCGCCCGGCTCACAGCCTGTGCCACCCCCAATGAGGATCCTGTCGCCGACATCGGGCACCGGGGCTGATTTCGTCAGGTAGGCAAAACGCTCGGGGGGGTACTCGAGGCCCATGCGCACGAAGTTCCCCTCCACATCCTCCTCGAGGATCCGGTCCACCATGAAGGTTTCCCTTTTGACCGTGGTCACTTCCACGTAGGAACCGCCTTCCAGCAGGCTCCGTGGCGTGACGACCTCCCCCTCCTTGTTGATGAAAAATCCCCATCCCTGGCGGACAAAGATCCCCCGCCAATCATACACGGACACCTGGACCACCGACGAACTGAGCCTCTTGCGGGTAAGCCTCCCCGGCCCGTCCAGGCTCCCGTGCAGATCTCCTGCAGAAACGGCCATGATAAGGGCCGCCACAAGAAGGGTCACCCGTGTTCTGGTCAGCGCGTTCATCATCGGAAACGGTCCCGTCACCCGGACCTTTTGATCGGCCGGGCGTCAGCGTAGGGAAGATTGCCTTTCAAATGTCGCGGGTTGTGTCGGCTGCTTCCTCATCAACGGAACCCGGCCGGACCCGCCCCGCCTGGTTCCTGGCCATCAGTATAACAGCGACCCAACCCGCTTCAAAACGTTTTATGGACTGTGCCGGGTGCAACCGATTTCGGGATTGCTGAGACTGTGACTGTGGCTGTGACTGGGCTTTATCATCCTCCATCACCCTCGGCGGAAATCTCTATATACCGGTGGAGCTGTTCAGCCAGTGCGGTGTTCATGGTCGACAGTCGTTTCACCTGATGGCGGGCCTCGGCCACCTGGCCGGCGCAGCAGTAGGCTTTGCCGAGCTGGTAGGTGAGCCAGGCGGAGTCTCCACAGCTGCCCAGTCCCTGGTCGAGGATGAGGATGGCCTCTTGGTAATGTCCCTGCCGTATGCACTCGGAAGCCAGCCGATAGTAGGCACCCTGGTCCTCCGGATCGGCGCATATCGCCTGTCGATAGGCCTCAAGAGCCTCCTCGCCCCGGTTGGCCCTGGAACAGGCCTCTCCCAGGTCCTTCCAGGCATCGGCCATCTCCGGATTCAGTTCCAGCGCCGCCCTGAGCGCATCAAAAGCTTCCGACAGGCTCCCATTTCTCAGGTACGCGTAACCCAGGAATCGAAGCGCGTCCGCATCGGTGGGGTCAAGGGCGGTCGCCATACGGAGCGATTCGATGGCAGATTCGAATCGACCCTGGCTCAGGTAGGCGATACCCCTCTCAAAATGGGCGCATTGGCAATCGGATTGCCGTTTAAGCGCCCGCCGGGCCTCGTAAACAGCCTTTGCGTGGTCTCCCCGCAGGTTGCTGAGGCGGGCGAGAAGAAGGTATCCTATGGGTTTTTCGCCCTGCTCTGTGATCACCTTTTCGCTGAACTTTTTTGCCTCGTCATATTGACCTGTCTCCATGTAAGCCCAGGCCAGATGCTGGTATATCCGGCACGTCACCACACCGTTTTCAATAGCGCTCTTGAGCGCTACGATCGTCTCGGGCAGCAGGTTCATGGCCAGGTAAGATTCTCCCAGGAGGGCCGCCACAGCGCCATCCATGGTTCCGGCAGATCCAAGGGCCGGCTCGAGAAGCTCGATAGCCCTGCCATGGCGACCGGACCATATCTCCGTTTGCGCCTCCACGTATCGGGAAACAGTGCCCTTGGACCACCTTGCGGGGTGACCGGAGGACCATTGCCCGAGACTCTCTTTGCTGGATCTCATTCCGACAACCCTTACGATGACCTCGGTGGAGACCACGACACCCGCACCCTGACCATCGGCCCCCCGGATCACAACCGCTACAAGGGCTCCATCTTCCGCATAGATCCCCCCTCCCGGAGGCGGAAGCGCCTGGGAGGCTTCCAGGTGATAAAAACCGGACAAATACGGGATCTCCCTGATCGACTTTACGGTGCACTGCGTACGAACCGTAGAACCATCACTGCCGACCGTGATCACGGTGATCCCCTGACCCTCCGCAGGTGCGGGCTTGACCGAAAGTTTTCCGGCGGACCCCGGTGCCGCCCTTCCCAGACGTATCCGGGCAAGGCCGCTCGCTTCGTCCACCGCTTCGACCTCCTCGATGGGGATCGCCTTTCCGCCGGGGAGAACCACGGTGGCATGATCTGCTTCTTCGAGCATCGACACGGGGACAATAGAGATCCCCCTGGTTGAGACGATGCAGCCCTGACCTGTTGTCAGCGTTCCATTGGAGTTATTGATGGACGAAAAGTGGAAAGGCGAATGGGCGGGCAAGGGCTCAGCGCGGGCTGTAATGCTCGACAGGCACAGCCACACCGGCACAATGGCAGCTATCAGGGCTGCGAACAAGTGGAACGGTAACCTCCTCCTCATGACCGCGACACCCCCTTTCCCGCTGCGGTCGTGTTTCTATTATACCTCAATCAGTGAGGGTTTGCGGGGAAAAAAGGGGGGGGAGGGGGGATCCGCCGCCGCCAAGGCTATGGCGGACAGGGGGAGAAGCCGGAGGCCCTGAGCCTGCCGAAGGGGGAGGAGGCAGGAGGGAGGACCCTCCTACGCTAAAGCTACAGAGGGCAGGGGCAATCATACTCCTCCGGCCTGCGGCAATGTCAAAAGTTTCGGGTAACAGGTTTTAGGTTTTTCGTGACAAACAGGAGCTGTGGACCCCTTAGTGTCCCCTTCGGGGATGGTGGAAACCCCTCGCCTTCAGGCGAAGCAGGTTTTCCTGAAGTCCCCGAAGGGGACGATGGTTTGCCATCCCCCGACTGAAGTCGGGGGGATTCCGACGATGGATTGTAATTTGAAGTACCGCCGTCTGAAGACGTCGGTATCAAGTGGCGCTTCAAGTCGAATGCATTCGACGCGCCACTTCAAGCCCTCGGCTTACAGCTGAGGGTCTAGCTGACTTCATAGCACTTAGCTCTTAGTACTACTAGAATTCACCAGTACGAATCCTGCCGAATTCTAGTACCAGATCGCCATCTCGAGCCCTTTTTCATCCCGGGGAGGACGGTCGGGCAGGCAGCCGGCCTCGCCCCTGAAGAGCCTCATGGCGGTCCAGGCACAGGCATAGGCGTCGAGGACGTCGTCCGGGCCCGCCTCCCGGGTGGGAAAGCGGGACAGCCCCTCGGGAACCTGGTAGAAGAAGCTGCCCAGCAGCCGTGTTCTCTCATCGCGCCCCGTCGCCTTCTTCTTGGTTTCGGCAGCCGGGACGAGCCCTGCCATAGTGAAAAAACAGATCTCGGGATGGACCTCCCTTATCCGCTTCTGGAGGTCAGGGGTCATGATCCGGTCCAGCTCACGGACCTTGGGGAGGATCCCGAAGGTTTGCAGGTTAAGGCCGAACTCACGACCCTGGTCAAAGGTTTCACACTCAAGGGAGGGCCTGACCGGCGGTGAAAAAACGCTCGCCGAGCGAGGGCGCCCCAGGACCTTTCGCGCCGCCCTGTCGCACTCACGTCCGCCTTCTTCGGGTTCTTCAAGGAGCCCGATGGGAATATCCACCCCTACAAAGCCGGGAGGCTCTTTAACGGTGAAGATCTCCTCGAACCGCCCGAAACGATAGTGCCGTTCTTCGACGATCTCCTCGTAAAAGGTGACCAGCACTGCCAGCCAGCCACCCGGGCAGCTGTCAATGCCTGCGACTATGGGCATAGCGATCCCCTTCGTCGCAGGGCAGGGAGGAGGGAGGAGGGAGGAGGGAGGAGTTTTTTTGCCGGCTGCTGACAGCTAACTCGACCAGCGGCTTTGCATCCGTCGCTTCCATGTATACACCATACCATAGCAACCCGTTTCCATGTTAATATGCGCCCACTCAACGCAGGGGAAAGGAAAGATGATGACTGACATTGAAAAACATCTCGATGAACTTAAAAGCGCCGCCGAGGCGGGCAACGCTGAGGCACAGACGCAGCTCGGGCTCCTCATGGCCACGGGAGAGCACCTTGACGAGGATCTGGAGGGGGCCTTTTCGTGGTTCCTGAAGGCTGCCCAACAGGGTGAGGTCACCGCCATGTTCAACCTCGGGATCATGTTCGATAAGGGTCTCGGTACCCGTGCCGATCCAGGAGAGGCAGCCCTCTGGTTCTGGCAGGCCGCTGAGCAGGGGGACCTCGGGGCCAGGATGAAACTGGGGTCCATGATCATCCTGGGGCGGGGATTTACCGAGGGGTCTTCGGCGATCAGAGCCATCGCAGCGTCCGCCGAAAAGGGTCACCCCTACGCCCAGGCGTTCCTGGCAAAGCTGTACCTGGACGGGCTCGGGCTCGGGCAGAGCGACGAGTTGGCGGAAAAATGGTTCCGGCTGGCAGCCGAACAGGGGGACGAGAGCGCTATCTTCAACATCGGTGAGATGATGGCCGAAGGACGGGGCATCATCACCCCTGAAGAGGAGATCACCCGGTGGTTCTTCGATCTCGGTATGCGGTTCATGCAGACAGGCGACCTGATCAAGGCGTTCGACTGTCTGGTCAACATCAAGCGGATCGATCCCGGAAACTTCCTGGCCCAGCGCCTGGAGGACGAAATAGAAAGGGCAAACCAGGCCCAGATGAAGAGGGACTGAACGAAGTTCAGGGCGCAGGGCGCAGTGAAACCGTTCGACTTGACGACTGCGCTAAAGAGCAACTCTCTTCGCCTCTTCCCCTCTTCCCCGTGTCTCCGCGTCACCGTGTCAGGGGTTTCTCCCTTCTCCCTCCTGCCTTCTGCCTTCTGCCTACTCCCTAGCCCGCATTATTCATGATGCAAATGAGATGTCAGCTAACTGTGTGGCAATTAAAGATAAATGGGAATGGCAC
>JARGFV010000076.1 GCA_029210545.1 bacterium | reverse complement strand
GTTTTCCCTTTCCTTACAAATCAATGACTTACGGGGTGAGTCATTGATTTGGGCGCCCCGCGCGGGGCGCGTTGATGGACTTTTTGCGAAGCCATCAACCTTGAACCTTTATCCTTTCGCCTGTAATCTGTCAGCTGCAACCTGTCACCTGGAGCCCTCCCCATGTCCTATCTTGTTCTCGCCCGCAAATACAGGCCAGGCACCTTCGGCGAAGTCGTGGGGCAGGAACATGTGACCCGCACCCTTCGTAACGCCATCGTCACGGAAAGACTGGGTCACGCCTTCCTGTTTTCCGGTCTGCGGGGTGTCGGCAAGACCTCTGTAGCGCGGATCCTGGCCAAGGCCCTCAACTGTATGGACAAGGAGACCATCGACGAACCGTGCGGCAAGTGTCTGTCCTGCCTGGAGATCGACGGAGGCAGGAGCCTCGATGTCGTGGAAATGGATGCCGCGTCCCACACGGGCGTTGACGATGTGCGGGAGTTGAGGGAGGCAGTGATGTACGCCCCCGGCGAGGGCCGTTACAAGGTCTACATCATCGACGAAGTGCACATGATGTCCCGCAACGCTTTCAACGCGCTTTTAAAAACCCTCGAGGAGCCCCCTCCGAGGGTGATCTTCATCCTTGCCACAACTGAACCGCACAAGGTGCCGGTGACGATCCACTCCCGGTGCCAGAGGTACGACTTCAGGAGGATCCCCTCGGTGGGGATCGTGGGTCACCTTGTCCGGATCTGTGAGAAGGAGGGTGTCGAGATCTCTTCCGACAGCCTCCGGCGTATCGCCATCGCGGCCGAGGGCAGTCTGCGTGATTCCCAGAGCCTCCTGGACCAGGTCCTCTCCTACGCTGGCAGCAAGGTGAGCGACGATGATGTTAACATGGTCCTCGGGAGCCTGGACCGCGACAAGCTCCATGGCATCCTGACGGCGTGTGTCGAGGAAAAGCCCGGTGATGCTCTCCGCATCCTCGGCGACATGATCGACAACGGGGCGGACCCTGTCAGGGTGGCCCTGGATCTCCTGGAGATCCTGCGCTCTCTCATGATCCTCATCGAGGTTGAGGATACCGAGGGGATGCTCGACCTTCCCGAAGGTGAGATGGAGATCCTCCGCGGCACGGTCGCGTCGGGCGATCCCGCGGCTCTCAGGGTCCAGTTCGCCCTGTTGGCCCGTGGTGAGGAGCGCATGCGTCGATCGACCCAGCCGCGGTTCCACCTGGAATTAGCCCTGGTTCACATGGCGAGAGTCAGGGAGATCGTCCCCCTGGGTGAATCCGGCGGACCTGTGGCCGGCAGTGGAGGCGGCAACCGCCCCGGCGTAAAAGCTGCCGCGGTGTCCAAAGGGAAAACGTCCAGTGAGGAGAACCCTGTCCCCGGGCCAGAGACGTCGCCGCCCGTCACCCCCGCTCCCGCCTTTGCCGGGATCGAGACTCCGAAGGAGACCTGGGAGCAGTTCGTTCAGTTCGTTAACGGGAAGATGCCCAGCATCGGGAGCATGCTTGAACAGCTGATCCCGGTCAAGGTCGCCAGTGAAGAGCTTATTATCGGGGGGCGCAAGGGGGAGCTTTATCTCGACATGCTCCAGGAGCGGGAGAAACTGGCGGAACTTGCGGCCCTTGCGAAACAGTTTTTCAATCGTGACATGCTCCTGAAGTTCAAGGAGATGAACAGCGAGGAGAGATCCAAAAACTCCAACGTGATCGAGAAGAGGCAGCAGATGGAGTCCGACCTGGCAAGAAAGATCAAAAAGGAGGCCCGTGAGCACCCCATGGTCCGCGAGGCCATGGAGATCTTCAGCGGGGAGCTGAAAGCGGTCAAGGTCCTTGGTCAGGGCGCCGGGGAAGCTTCAGAAGTTGAATCGAAAGAGGAGGAGCTATGAAGGGATTGGGCGATCTCATGAAAAAAGCCCAGCAGATGAAAGCCGGCATGGAAAAGATCCAGCAGGAACTGGCCACCAGGGAGATCGAGGCAGGCGCCGGAGGCGGCATGGTGACGGTGACCGTCACCGGGGCACAGGAGGTCACCGGCATCGTCATCGACCCGTCGGTGATCGACCCTGGAGACCGGGAGATGCTGCAGGACCTGGTCCAGGCCGCGGTCAACGAGGCCCTCCGCAAGAGCCGGGAGATGATGGCCGAAGAGATGGCGAAGGTCACCGGCGGTCTGCCCGTGCCGGGCGGGTTGTTCTGAAAAAGTGAAGTTCCCTCCTTCGGTCAGGCTTCTCATCGAGGAGTTCAAAAGGCTCCCGGGGATCGGTGAAAAGAACGCCCGGCGCCTTGCCTTTTACCTCCTCTCGGTGCCGGGGGATCGGTCTCGCGCTCTTGCCAGTGCCCTGGTGGCGATGAAGGATAAGGTCAGGTACTGCGAGCGTTGCTTCAGCCTCACCGAGGATCAGCTGTGTGACATATGCCGGGACCCGGGCCGCACGGCTGAACTCCTGTGCGTGGTCCAGTCACCCGGGGACATCATGGCCATCGAGACCACGGGGCAGTACCGGGGACGCTACCACGTCCTTATGGGAGTCCTGTCCCCCATGAGGGGGATCGGCCCGGACGATCTGCGGATCGGCGAACTTGTCCGGAGGATCGAAGAGGAAGGGATCAAGGAGGTTATCGTGGCTACCAACCTGGACGTCGAGGGGGAGGCCACAGCGTCCTACCTGGTGACAACCCTGAGACCTCAAGGGGTCCGGGTCTCCCGGATCGCCAGGGGGATCCCCATCGGAGGGAGCCTGGAGCATGCCGATTCGGTGACCCTCGGCCTGGCCATTGACGGACGCCTCGAGCTGTAACGGAGTGATGAGACGACCTGGCGCAACCTCTCCCTGAGTAATATTACATGCCCGGAATGAGCGCTTTGCGTCCATCCCGCAGGGTGCGGAGCCGGGCGCTCATCAAGTGCAAACCCTTGATAACCACGACCTTTTCCGGTATATCATTATAGTTCATGCTAGTGGATGTTATTCCTTCGTCACGCCGCATCATCGATTGAGAGGTATGAAGTGCTGCCAAATCTCGTGCTTTACGAGGAAGAGTTCAACCTGGTCACCGATGTGACCAGGCGTCTGGTGGCCAGTGCCAACGCCAAGGTTGTCTTCCTTGTGGACAAGAACGGCCAGCTCATCACCAGTTCGGGTCAAACCGAGGGGATCGACACGACTTCCCTGGCCTCTCTCACGGCGGGGAACATTGCCGCCACCGGTGGACTGGCCAAGCTCATCGGAGAGAAGGAGTTCTCCATCCTTTTCCACGAGGGTGAGAAGGACAATATCCACATCTCCATCATCGGGTTCCGTGCCATCCTCGTGGTCATCTTCGATGAGAAAAGCTCCCTCGGCCTTGTCCGGCTCCGGGTGAAAAAGGCAGGTGAAGAACTGGAGAAGATATTTATGCAGATCAATGAAAAGGCAGGTACGGATACCTCCGGCCTGGGTGTCGATTCTCCCTTCGCAGAGATCACGGACGACGATATCGAGAACCTCTTCAGCTGACAGGAGACCGCAGGGGAATGTCCTTCATCAACTACTCCTCAAGGGAGATCAACTGCAAGATCGTTTATTACGGTCCCGGTCTGTGCGGCAAGACGACCAACCTGCAGTTCATTTACAAGAAGACCAACCCCCAGGCCCGCGGCAAGATGATCAGCCTTGCCACCGAGACCGACCGGACCTTGTTCTTCGACTTCCTGCCCCTCTCCCTCGGCGACATCAGGGGTTTTAAAACACGCTTCCACCTTTACACCGTTCCCGGACAGGTCTTTTACGACGCTTCCAGGAAACTCATTCTCAAGGGTGTGGACGGTGTCGTGTTCGTGGCCGACAGCCAGGTCGAACGGATGGAAGCCAACGGCGAGAGTTTTGCGAACCTGCGCCTTAACCTGTCCGAACAGGGATACGACCTGGACACTCTCCCCCTGGTCATCCAGTACAACAAGCGCGACCTTCCCAACGTGGTTTTCATGGACGAGCTCCAGAAGGCCTTGAACCCGCGCAATGTCCCTGCCTTCGAGGCGGTGGCGCCGGAGGGTGTCGGCGTGTTCGAGACCCTCAAGGCCATCGCGAAACTGGTGCTGATCGAGCTCCGCAAAGGGACAGGGGGGTAGCGCCGCGTCACGGCGCTCATCAGTCCAAAGTAGAAAGTCCAAAGTCAGATCAAACCGCCGTATGGCGGTTTTTTTGTGCCCGCAAAAGCGGCAAGAGCTGATTAACCACAGCTCAACCATTCCCTGACTGAACCACCCGTCTTCGCTTGCAGCTACGACGCGGCAGGCAGGGTAACACGGAGAAACCTTTGAGATATGAGATTTGAGATCTGAGATTAAATTCTGATTACCGATTACTGATCACTGATTACCGATCACTCACCTCCCACCAGGACGATCCTCAGATCCATAACATTGGTCAGGGTCGGCCCCGTAATCACCAGATCCCCCAGCTTTTCGAAGAAGGGATAGGCGTCGTTGTTGTCCAGGTGATGCAAGGCATCCAGACCTGCCGCTTTGGCTCTTTGGACCGTTGTCCCGTCCACGACTGCCCCGGCGGCGTCGGTGGGGCCGTCCGTGCCGTCCGTCCCGCCTGACAGGATGACCGTCCCGGGCTGCCCGTCGATCCCCAGGGCCGCGGCAAGGGCGAACTCCTGGTTGCGTCCGCCCTTGCCGGTCCCCTTGATGGTCACGGTCGTTTCTCCCCCCGAGAGGGCGCATGCGGGTGGTTGAAGGGGCTTTCCGTGGTTGAAGATCTCCCGGGCCACGGCGGCGTGGGCGGCGGCAGCGTCCCTGGTCTCCCCGGTGATGGTCGTGGAGAGGACGGTGGTGTTGTACCCGAGCTCCCTTGCCTGGTCCCCGGCTGCCTGGACGGCGATGGTGTTGGTCCCGATCAGGAGGTTGATGACCCCGGTGATCTCCGGATCGTCGGGCCCGGGTGTCTCGGGGTGTTTCCCTTCGGCACCTTGCCCCAGGTAGGATAACACTGTCCCGGGCACTTTCCCGGCCAGGCCGTAGCGGTCCAGGATAGCCAGGGCGTCGGTGAAGGTCGTCGGGTCTCCGACAGTCGGGCCGGATGCGATGACGTCAAGGGGGTCGCCGACGACGTCGGAGAGGATAAGGGTTACGACACGTGCCGGGTGCGCCAGGCGGGCGAGGCCGCCCCCCTTGAGCAGGGAAAGGTGTTTCCTGATGCAGTTGATCTCCCCGATCCCGGCACCGCTCCGCAAAAGGAGGGAGGTCACCATCTGCTTGTCCGAAAGCGTTACCGGCGGGGCGGGGCAGGGCAGCAGCGCGGAACCGCCGCCCGAGAGGAGACAGATCACCAGGTCATCTTCCCTCGTCCCGTCGAGCAGCCGGACAAGGTCTGAAGCGGCTTTCAGGCCGGCCTCGTCGGGAACCGGGTGGGCCGCTTCCATAACGGTGACACAGCTCACCGGAGAAAGGTGGCCGTACTTGACGACAACGAGGCCCCCGTAAACCCGATCGCCGAGAACTTTTTCAACAGCCCCGGCCATGGGAGCCCCGGCTTTCCCTGCCCCCACGACGAAGACCCTGCCCCCGGGCGTAAGGGGGATCCGCTCGTGCCCGGCGATAAGGATCTCGCCTTCCAGGGCCAGGTTGGCCATGACCGCCGCCCCGGGTTCCACGGCCCGGACCCCGGCGAGGAAAATTTCCAGGGCATCTTCTCTCAGTGATCTTTCCACGGTTTCGATCCCTTCGCTCGATGCCAGAATCCAGACTCCAGATTCCAGACTCTAGACACCAGACCCTTTTCTTAAAACCATCGCCTTGAAGATCTCTCCCATCCCGTCCTCGTCGTGGACGAGGTTCTTGACGGTGAGCCACAGGGCGGTCGCCTTCTTTTCCTCCAGCCGGGCCATCTCCTCTGCCAGCAGTTCCAGGATCCCGGCCCGGATGAGGAAGGAGGCCTGTGTCAGGAGCCTGTCGGGGGTAAACCCTGTCTCCCGGGCCAGATCCTCAAGGACGGTGAAGTTGACGCTTGCGGTGATGTCCTTCTCCCCGGGGGCCTCGTAAGGTTCCGTGTCCACCTGGTGGCTGCGGAAGCATCGCAGGGTCCCCCCGGCCCGCCAAGGTACGTGAAGACCATCGGCGGTGTCACCGTAATCGAAGGCCAGGACAATACCTTTTTCGAGCCTTCGAAATATCCGTTCGAGCCACGTGGCCCATCCATCGGCAAGTTCGGTCCGGCTCCCGTCCGGGAGCCCGTCCAGGAACCGGGCGGCAGCAAGGCCGACACCCGAAGCAGGACGAAGGATCTCGACAAACAGGTTGTCGGCGAGATCGACCCAGACTTCGGTGAGTTCGGTTTCACGGCGTTCGTAGACTGTGACCGGCAGTGCATCGAAAAACTCGTTGGCGAGGACGACGCCCGTGAACGGATCGAGGTCGTCGAACCGGTCCGGAGGGACGACACGGACACTCCTGCCGGTGAAACGGCTCTCAAGCTGGGTGCGCCTCTCCTCCCCGCTTTCCACGAGGATATACTCCGGCAGCGACCCTTCCCACGAATCGAGGATGTCCTGGGCGAGCTGGCCGTTTCCAGGACCCAGTTCGACGATGGTCATGGGGGCAGTGAGATCGTCTGCGGCGGATGTCCGGATCCACTGCCCCACTGTTCGTCCGAAAAGTTCGTGTACGTGGGGTGCGGTGTAAAAATCGCCGGATTTACCCGTGGGGGAACCGGCTCGCTGGTAGTATCCCAGGCCGGGCTGATACAGGCAAAGCTCCTGGTAGCGGGCAAAAGGGATAGGACCCCTGTCCAGGATCTCCTGCCGGATGATGTCTTCAAGGTCATTCTTCATGATTCAGGTGCCACTATACCCGAAAATCGCGGATGATGAACATCCAGTCGAGGCGCAAATACCGGCAGGTTGTGCCGGTCGATAAAGGTGATGGACTTTTTGCCTGGTTGTCAATGCGGCAGCGCTTAAAAAGGCCGCAAATATCGGGTTGCTGTTGACGGGAGGGCGGGTTCGGGTTACAGATTACTGTAGACTTAGACCTGGACCTGGACCTGGATTCAAGATTGAGACCAGGACTATGACTAGGACTAGGACTACGACTAGCACTATTTTCTGTTCTTTCAGGCGGAGGTTCCCATGAGTGAGATCAACGATATCTTTGCACGACAGATCCTCGATTCCAGAGGCAACCCCACAGTGGAGGTGGATGTATACCTCGAAAGCGGCGCCTTCGGGCGTGCGGCCGTTCCATCTGGAGCTTCCACCGGGAAGCGTGAGGCTCTGGAGATGCGGGACGGGGACAAGAAACGATACATGGGCAAGGGGGTTACGAAGGCCGTCGAGGCGGTCAACGACCGCATCGCCCCGGCGCTCATTGCCTACGAAGCGCTGGCCCAGGCCGAGGTGGACCAGGTGATGATCGAACTGGACGGCACCGAGAACAAGAGCGACCTGGGCGCCAATGCCATCCTGGGTGTTTCCATGGCCGTGACCAGGGCCGCCGCGGAAGAGCTCGGTGTGCCTCTCTACCGTTATATCGGCGGGCTTTCGGCCAACATCCTGCCGGTTCCAATGATGAACATCATCAACGGCGGAGCCCACGCCGACAGCGGCCTCGACATCCAGGAGTTCATGATCTTCCCCTGGGGGGCCGACACCTTCGCTGAGTCTCTCAGGATGGGGACCGAGGTGTTCCACCATCTCAAGAAGATCCTTGCCGACATGGGCCAGTCCACCTCGGTGGGTGACGAGGGAGGGTTCGCGCCCCGTTTGAACGGCAACCGGGCGGCGCTGGACGCCATCGTCAAGGGGATCGAGGCTGCAGGCTACAGGCCCGGTGAGGATGTCGCCATCTGCCTCGACCCGGCGGCTTCTGAGTTTTTCAAGGATGGGAAGTACGTCCTTTCGGCGGAGGACAAGGTCCTGTCGCCGGATGAGATGGTCTCTTTCTACGAGAACCTGGTCAACGCCTACCCCATCGTTTCCATCGAGGACGGCATGGCCGAGGACGATTGGGACGGCTGGGCCATCATCACTGAAAGGCTCGGTGACCGTGTGCAGATCGTGGGGGACGACGTTTTCGTCACTAACCCGCACATCCTCTCAGAGGGGATCGCCAAGGGTGTCGCCAACTCCATCCTTATCAAGCTCAACCAGATCGGGACCGTTACCGAGACCCTCGAGACGATCCGCCTTGCCCGCCGTGCCGGCTACACCTCGGTCATCTCCCACAGGTCGGGCGAGACCAGCGACACTTTTATCGCCGACCTCGCTGTGGCGACCGGAACGGGGCAGATCAAGACCGGGGCCCCGAGCCGCTCCGAGCGCGTGGCCAAGTACAACCAGCTGCTGCGCATCGAGGAAGAGCTCGACGAGGAAGCCTTCTTCCTGGGACAGGGATGCCTGAGGTACCCGGCGGTGGAGGACTAGGGCGAGGTGCACGGGTTTGCACTCGCCCGCCCGTGCGTCCGTGTGTGAGTTAATGCGTAAAGCGATAAGATCTTTCGCCCACACCCGCACCCGCACGTTCGCTCAACGCTGAGCGAGCAGCAGGTACTTGTATATGAAACCTGAGCGGCGAACTGCATCGTGATCCCCCTCCGCGATACCATCCCGTCCAGGACCGTCCCCTTTTTGAACTACGTTCTCATCGGGGCCAACGTCCTGGCGTTCCTCTTCGAACTCAGCCTCGGGACCCACCTGCAGGCTTTTGTCCACGTTTTCGGCGTCGTGCCGGAAAGAGTCCTTGCCATTGTCACCGGGGAGCCAGGCCTGATCCACTATGCGGTCCTTCCCTTTTTCACCTCCATGTTCCTCCACGGCGGCTGGCTTCACCTCCTCGGAAACATGCTCTACCTTTACATCTTCGGGGACAACGTGGAGGACGCCCTCGGTCACGTCGGATACCTGTTGTTTTACCTGGCCTGCGGGGTGGCGGCCTCCCTGACTCATGTGGCGCTGAACATGTCCAGCAGCATTCCCACCGTTGGCGCCAGCGGGGCCATCGCGGGTGTGCTGGGCGCCTATTTCCTCCTCTACCCAAAGGCGAGGGTGGTGACATTGCTGCCCATCTTCTTCTTCATCCAGATCGTGGAGATCCCGGCTTTCCTGTTCCTGGGGTTCTGGTTCCTTTTTCAGTTCATCACCGGGGCGGTTGAGACCGCAAGCGGCGCCGCCGGTGGGGTGGCCTGGTGGGCCCATATCGGAGGGTTCACGGCCGGGGCGTCGTATACCATGCTCAGGTACAGGATGCTCAGGAAAAACCTGCGGGGAGCAGTCTGAAACAGCCCCGCCTCCTCCGGAGTCTCGGCGTATCCCGTGATTCCGTGGAGCCGTGAGTCCGTAAAGCCGTGATCCCGTGGGCCCGTAATTCAGTGAAGCCGTAAGATCTTACGGAAGTACGGACTTACGGACATACCGACACACGGATGTAAGGATCTTTCGGATTTTCGACGCACGAATTCACGGAACCTTACAGCTTCCCCTTTGGAAAAAAGAACACCTGGGATATAATCAAATTTTGGCAAAGGAGGACCGCCATGATACTCGACGAATATCCGAAAGAGATCACACTGAAAGACGGAAGCCTTTTGACCTTAAGGCCCATGGTGGCCGGAGACGAAGTCCGGCTCCTGGCCTTTTTCCAGGGGCTTTCCGAGGCAGAGCGCCTTTACCTGCGGGATGACGTGTCCGATCCGGCCGTGATCAAGGCGTGGGCTGAAAGTGTGAACTACAACAGGGTGTTGCCTGTTCTGGCCATTGACGGCGACCGCGTTGTCGGAGACGCGACGCTGCACCGTAACCCGCACAGCTGGATGCGTCATGTCGGGGAGATCCGCATCGTGGTGTCATCGGATTACCGGGAGAAGGGGCTTGCCAGGCTCCTGGCAGCCGAGGTGTTCCAGAACGCCGTCACCTCAGGCCTGGAGAAGCTGGTGGCCGAGATGCTCACCGATCAGCACGACGCCCGACGCGTGTTTTCACGGATGGGGTTCAGGGAGGAGGCGATCCTCAAGGACCACGTTCTGGATGTGGACGGCAACCGCCATGATCTCCTCATCATGAGCAACGACGTTACGAAACTCTGGGGTCAGTGGATAGAGTTCACGGAGTCCATCTCCGGGACGTGGAACATGGAACACTAGCGTAAACGCAAAAAGTCTGGCAGGACTTTTTGCTAAACGGAAAGCGAAAAGTGTCATTTCCGCTTTCCTTACGAAACAATGAACTTGCATGGCTGTTCATTGTTTCGGGCCCCCACGTGGGCGTGTTGATGGCTTTTTAGCAGATTCGCACTATCCAGGGCCCGGGAGGGCCGACATGACAGGGGGCAACAATGCTCTTGGAAAACTACCCAAGCAAGGTAGACCTGAAAGACGGGACGCAGCTTACACTCAGGGCAATGACCAAGCAGGACGACAGGGCCCTGATGGATTTTTTCGAAAGTCTCACCGAGGAGGACCGTCTCTACCTGCGGAACAATGTGTCCAGCTACCGCGTGGTGCGGGAGTGGTTTGAGAACCTCAACTACAACAGGGTCTTTCCGCTTCTTGCCCTCGTCGATGGCCGCATCGTGGCCAACGCCACCTTGCACCGCAAGCCTTTCGGTTGGATGCGCCACGTGGGTGAGATCCGTATCGTGGTGTCCCCGGAGTTCCGGAAAAAGGGGCTCGCGCGGATCATGGCCGCCGAGATCATCGCCAATGCCAGGGAAGCCGGGCTGGAGAAACTCACGGCCGAGATGGCCGTATCCCAGAAGGACGCCTTTGAAGCTTTCCACAAGCTCGGTTTCAAGGATGAGGCCAAGCTCAAGGGATATATCAGGGACGGCAAGAACAGGGGCCACGATCTGCTGATCATGACCCTCGACCTGTGATCGTGAGAGGGGAAAGGAGCGCACGCATATGAGAAGGGCTTGGTTTTTTCTGGTTATCCTGCTTACGATAGCTGCCTGTGCGCCGACCTTCAACGTGACCATGGGGCAGATGCCCCCCCGGGATCCGGGGGCCGCGATCGAGGCCGGGATGACCACCAGGGGCGAGGTCGTGGAGATGTTCGGGCAGCCGGATTTTAAGGGGATGGACGCTGACGGCCTGGAGAAGTGGACGTGGACCCACATGGGAGTCGAGATCAAGGCGGGCAAGGAAGCGAATATCACATCCTTTTTCAACCTGGAGGTTTCGTTTGCAGGGGATTTAGTGAGTTCTTTTTCCTATTCACGAAAGGCTCAATAGGGAAAAGAGCGCGAAGCACAAAGAGCGAAGCGCAAAGAAAGAGCTTGCATAGCATATGGATTTCCCTTCGTTCTTCGATCTTCGTACTTCGCGCCCATTCATGTTTCACAGGAGCGAAACTCGATGATCTACGGACTCGGTATGCAGGAACTACTCGTTATTCTGGCTATCGTCATGCTCCTTTTCGGCGGCAAGCGTCTCCCCGAGGTAGGGAGGAACCTGGGCAAAGCCATCCGCGGTTTCAAGCAGGCCGAGGATGAGGCCACGAAGGAGATCAGGAAGACGTCCCAGTCAGCCAGGACGACCGAAACGAATGACTCAGCCACAGAACCTGAGGTGACTGAATCGGAGGACAAGCCGGCGGAGGATGAACCGGCAACTTCGGATGAGGAGCCGACGGAAAAGCCGGCATGAAAAAACGGGACCTACGGGTCCCGTTTTTTAATTCCAAATCCCTCACTCCAGATCTCAAAGACTATCTCTCGCAGAGACGCTGAAAAGTTCAAAAGCTAGCTCACCACAGGGTACACAGGGTTTCACAGGGGAAACAACATCTGGATTAATGCCTCAAGGGACGGGATTCTGTTTCTCTCCGTGTTACCCTGCCTGCCGCGTCGTAGCTGCAAGCGAAGACGGGTGGTTCAGTCAGGGAATGGTTGAGCTGTGGTTAGTCAGCTCTTGCCGCTTGTACAGGAAGTGTGATCTTAGCTGTCAGCTCCCAGCTATCAGGCTTTCGAGAAGCTTCGCTTCTTGAATCGCGTCGAAAACCGCTTCACCGATGAGCCTGTGGCCCGCCTCGTTGGGGTGCATGTCCCCCGGGATGATGAGGTCCCACTGGTTCACCCCCCCTTCGACAACCTGCCGCCATCTGCCGTTGACGTCGGCGTAAACGACCCCGGCCTCCCGGGCCACCTGCTCCATGGCCTCCCAGTAGGGAAGGACCTGCTGCTCCGCCCTGGCGTCCGGAATAACCTCGGAGGAGAGGAGAACGACTCGGCTACAGCCCGATCCCTGGACCATCCTGACCATCTCGGCGAGGTTGTCTGCGAACATGCCCGCGCTGATCCCTGAAAAGGCGTCGTTGACGCCGAAGTTGATGGTTACGAGATCGGGGGTGTGGTTGGCCAGGTCCCGGCCGAGGCGGTAGAGACCGTCCCGGGTATTGTCCCCGCTCATCCCTGAGATGGTGGTGATGAGATCCAGTTCCGGACTGGCGGCCCGGATCATCCCGACGAGAAAGGAGACGAAGCCCTTCCGCACGCCGTAGCCGTCCGTGATGGAATCTCCGAAAGCAAGGTAAACAGTTCGGCTCATAAAAAAAGGTGAAAGGTGAATAGTGAATAGTGAAAGGTGAAAGGTGAAAGGTTGATGGACTCGCAAAAAGTCCATCAATGCGCCCCGCGCGGGGCGCCCAAATCAATGACCCGCCGCGCCTGGGAAGGGCGCCCGGATCGAGTGCCAATGGCTGTGTGTTCGATCCGTGAGG
>JARGFV010000075.1 GCA_029210545.1 bacterium | reverse complement strand
TTCCGTGGAGCGAAAAGTCCCGGATTGGACTTTTTGCGACTCTATCATAATTGAGCTCGCGAAGACAAGCATTACCCCAGTTCCTGGCCTTCCTCCGTGTCCGACGCCTGTCACGCCAGAGGCGTGATGAGCTCTGTGGTGAATCCGCTCTTGCCGCCTTTACAGGAACCGCGCCTTCCCCCGCATTTATGCCTTTCTCCGATTTTCTTCCGCCGTCGCTCTTCGAGCTATGGCGTGACAAGCCGTGTCTCCGTGGTGAGTAGAGGGTTCCGGGTTCCGGATTCCAGGTTCTTGGTTCTGAGTAGTGATCCTGGTCGCTCAGTCGCTCCGTCGTCCGGTCGTTTTTTCTCCCCATCTCCCCTTCTCCCCCTCGCCCCCTCACGGTACGGGGCGTGGCACGCCCCTACAGCCGTCCCGCCTCCTCTTCCCTGAGCAGCTTGTACTCGATGGAATCCACGAGGGCCTGCCAGGAGGCTTCGAGGATATTGGCGGAAACACCAACGGTGGACCATCTTGTCTCGTTGTCGCCGGATTCGATGATGACCCTGGTCACGGCGGCAGTGCCCTTGTCCTCGGGGAGGATCCTGACCTTGAAATCGATGAGCCTCACGTGCGCCAGGACCGGGTAGAACTTGGTCAGCGCCTTTCTCAGGGCCGCGTCCATGGCGTCAACGGGACCCTGACCGACCGCGGCCGTGTGCTCCACGTGATCGTCAACCTCCACCATGATGGTGGCCTCGGACAGGGGCGGCTTGTCCCACTCCCGTTTTTCGTCGATGACCCTGAACCCGACGAGACCGAAGAAACGCCGGTGGCGCCCGAGGGCTTTTTTCAGGAGGAGTTCGAAGGACCCTTCGGCCGATTCGTAGAGGAAGCCCCGGTTCTCCAGGTCCTTGATCTGTTCGAGGACCTCGGCGATGGCGGGATCCTTCTCGTCGATCTCGATCCCGAACTCCCTGGCCTTGAAGATGACGTTGCTCCGGCCCGAAAGGTCGGAAAGGAGGACGCGGGTCCGGTTCCCGACCTGGTCCGGGTCGATATGCTCATAGGTCTCCCGGTTCCTCTGCATGGCAGAAACGTGGACGCCGCCCTTGTGGGCGAAGGCGCTGCGCCCGACGAAAGGCTGGTGGGAATAGGGGCTCATGTTGGCGATCTCGGCGATGGTGCGGGAGATCTCGCGGAGCCGCGCCAGCCGTTTTCCATCCACGCCGCAGGTGAGCCCTTTCTTGAGGATCAGCGATGGGATGATGGAGCAGAGGTTGGCGTTGCCGCACCGCTCGCCCCATCCGTTCATGGTGCCCTGGACATGACGCCCCCCCTGCTCGATGAGAAGCAGGCTGTTGGCTACCGCGCACTCGGAGTCGTTGTGCATGTGGGCCCCGATCCGGGCCCCGGGCAGCCTCTTCTGCACCGACCGTACGATGGCCTGGATCTCGGCGGGAAGGGTCCCGCCGTTGGTGTCACACAGGACGAGGCAGTCCGCCCCCGCATCGTGGGCGGCTTCGAGGGTTTTAAGAGCGTATTCGGGGTTGTCCTTGTAGCCGTCGAAAAAGTGTTCGGCGTCGTAGAACACGATGTCGGCGTTGGCCTTGAGATGGGCCACCGAATCGTTGATCATGTCAAGGTTCTCCTCGAGGGTCGTCCTGAGGGCCTCCTTGACATGAAGGTGCCAGCTTTTTCCGAAGATGGTGATCACATCGGCCGCGTCCAGGAGAGCCTTGATCTGCGGATCATCGGCAGCCCTGATCCCCTTGCGGCGGGTGGACCCGAAAGCGGCGAACCGGGCGTTGGAAAGGCTGATATCCCTGGTCTTCGCGAAGAACTCCATGTCCTTGGGATTGGAGCCGGGCCAGCCGGCCTCGATATAATCGACACCCAGTTCGTCAAGCTTGCGGGAAATAGCGACCTTGTCGATCAACTGCAGGCTGATCTCCTCCGCCTGGGTACCGTCCCTCAGCGTGGTATCATAGATGACGACACGATCTTTGTTTTTCGCGGCCATGGCCCATTACCTTTCTATTGTTAGGGTCGCAGAAAGTTCTGGCGGAACTTCCTGCTCACCGGAAAGGGGAAAGCGTCGTTTCCCCTTTCCTCACGGATAAATGACTTTCCTTCGCATCATTTATCCGGGCGCCCCGAGCGGGGCGCGTTGATGACTCTCCAGTGCCGTCATCAACTGTTAGGGTCGCAGAAAGTTCTGGCGGAACTTCCTGCTCACCGGAAAGGGGAAAGCGTCGTTTCCCCTTTCCTCACGGATAAATGACTTTCCTTCGCATCATTTATCCGGGCGCCGTTCCCAGGCGCAATGCGGAAGCTCTTAGCACTTAGCTCTTATCACTTACCACTTAGCACTTAGCTCCCAGCCTGTTCAGACTGTCTCACCCGCGAGGTCGAAGGCATCGTGGAGGACACGCACGGCAAGTTCCGCGTATTTTCTATCGACGACGCACGAAACCTTGATCTCCGACGTGCTGATCATCATGATGTTGATCCCCTCGGCGGCCAGGGCCTGGAACATCTTGGAAGCGACTCCGGAGTGGCTTCGCATACCGTTACCGATAACAGCCACCTTGGCCACCTTCTCCTCGAAAAGGACCTCGTCGAAACCGATCTCACCCTTGACGGTATCGATGATGCCGAGGGCCTGTTTCAGGTCGTTGCGGGGGACGGTGAACGTCAGGTCGGTGAAACCGTCGGTGCTGATGTTCTGGATGATCATGTCGACGTTGATGCTGGCCGCGGCGATCGGGCCGAAGATCGCGGCGGCGATCCCGGGCCTGTCGGGGACCCTCCGGATGGAGATCTTCGCCTCGTTCTTGTCACAGGTCACACCCGATACCATTACCTTTTCCATATCAGAATCCTCCTTGGTCACCCAGGTGCCCTCCGTTTCCGTGAAGGTGGAGCGGACGTGGAGTGGAACATTGTATTTTTTGGCGAACTCGACTGAACGGATCTGGAGCACCTTGGCGCCCTGGCTGGCCATCTCCAGCATCTCGTCGTAGGAGATCTTGCCGATCTTCCGGGCGTCGATCACCACGTTGGGATCGGCCGTGTAGATCCCTTCGACGTCGGTGTAGATCTCGCAGGAATCCGCCTTGAGGGCAGCGGCCACGGCCACGGCAGAGGTATCCGATCCTCCTCTGCCGAGGGTAGTGACATCCCCCTTGCCGGTGATCCCCTGGAAACCGGGCACGACGACAATTTTCCCCTTTTTCAGTTCATCCCTGACCTTCTGACCGTCGATCTTGCTGATCCTGGCCTTGGCGTGGACCTCGTCGGTGTAGATGGGGATCTGAAAACCCATCATGGAAACGGCTTCCTTCCCCATGGTCTTGAGGGCCATGGAGAGAAGGCCGATCGTGACCTGCTCACCGGTGGAGACCACCACGTCGTACTCCCTTGGATCGGGCTGCTCCATGAGCTTCTCGCACAGGTCCACGAGCCTGTTGGTCTCGCCGGCCATGGCGGAAACGACGACGACCACGTCGTTGCCCGCGTCCGCCGTTCGTTTGACGATGGACGCCACATGCCTGATCCTGTCGACATCCCCCACGGAGGTGCCGCCGAACTTCTGGACAACTAGAGCCATATCCTGTTGCCTCCCCTCTGTGTTCACACGTGCGTGTGTGCATTTATCCGTTTGTCCGTAGGTGCGTGTTGTGTCCGTGTCTCCGTGTTTCCGTTTGTACGCAGGTGGGTAAGTGCGTTTGTGCGTATGTGCGTATATCCGTAAGTGCGTGTGTGAGAAAGAGCACTAAACATTCACGTGCGCTCCTTTTCGCCTCCACGCTTCACGCTTTACGCGATCACGTTTTTTCCTTTACGCATCCACGCACTCACACGTTCACGCAATCACGTTTTTTCTCTACGCATTCACGCTTCACAATGATTTTATGCCACTACGCTCCACGGACACACGCTGTCACGAATTTCTAAAACTCTCCTCTCACGAACCGCCCCATGAGTTCATGGCCGGACTCGATGTGCAGTCCGGTGGCGGCCGCGTTCTCCTCGTCGTACGCCCGGCCCGAACCGGCGCTCCGGGCGGGATCCAGGACCGCGAACGGCACAGGCTCCCCGGAGTGGGTCTTGATCTCGAGGGGCGTGGCGTGGTCCGGCGTGAGCAGGACCCTGTGCGGTCCGAGCTTCTCGAGCCCTTTCAGCACGGGGCCGACGATCCGGCTGTCGAAATCCTCCAGGGCCATTAACTTTTCGGCAAGCTTCCCGCCGTGACCGGCCTCGTCCGGGGCCTCCACGTGGAGGTAGACGATGTCCACCCTTTCCAGCGCCTCGAGGGCGGCTGCCGCTTTCCCCTCGTAATCGGTGTCCAGGTACCCCGTGGCCCCGGGGACGTCGATGACCTCGAAGCCGATGCAGGCCGCAAGTCCCCGCAGAAGGTCCACCGCCGTAATCATGGCGCCGGCAAGGCCGTAGGTTTCCCTGAAAGGGGCCATCTTCGGCCTGAACCCCTGTCCCCAGAGCCATATGGCGTTGACGGGATCCCTGCCTGCCGCGAGGCGCGCGGCATTTACCGGGTGATCGGCCAGCAGGCTTACCGCCCTTTCCATGAGCCCGAGGACCTTTCCGGAGGCCTTGCCCTCGAACCAGCCCTCGGCAAGCCGCTTGTCGGTGAGATCGTGGGGCGGGGCGACCTCCATATCGTCCAGGCCGTCCCGCCAGACCATGAGGTGCCGGTAGGACACACCCGGGAAAAACTCGATCCCGTCACCCCCGAGTTCCCTCTCCAGATCGCGGACGACAGCTATTGCTTCCTCGTCGGACGGATGGCCGGCGGCAAAGTCCTTCATGACGAGGTCAGGCGTCACGGCCCCCGATATGCGGGTGTCGAGCCGCCCCGCGCCCCCCTTCTTCGCCAGGGTCACCAGGTTGCACCGGAACGCCACGTCCGCCGGCCCGAGAGCGACCCCCATGCCGGCAGCCTCGATGGGTGACCGTCCGGTATAAACAGCGGCGGGATCGTAACCGAGCACCGACAGGTTGGCCACGTCCGATCCAAGGGCCATCCCGTCCGGGATGGTCCTGACCGTTCCCAGGACACCGTTGGCGGCAATGCGGTCCATGTTCGGCGTCGCCGCGGCCATGAGGGGGGTGCGCCCGTCAAGTTCAGGGATGGGCCTGTCCGCCATGCCGTCCCCCAGCAGGACGATATGTTTGACCGGAGGGCTCAAATCCACTCTCCTTCCGGCAGGATCCTCATGAGAAAGCTCTTTGCCAGCGTGACATCCAGGCCGTCGATGCGGGCAAGGGCCCGGGTCATCCTGGAATAGGGGGCCCCGTGAACGATCATGACCAAGGGGACGTCGCCCCCCTCCTCCATCTGGCGCCCTCTCTGGATCACCGAGCTGATGCTGATGCCCTCTTCCCCGAGGATCCCCGATATGGCCGAAAGCACGCCCGGCTGATCTTTGGCCGAGATCCTTACATAATACTCGCTCACGGTGTCGGCGGCCAGCCGGCACGGTTTTTCGCCGCGGACCCCCAACCGGCTTCCGCCGACAGGAACCCTTCCTACCGCACCGGAAAGGAGGTCCCGGGCACACGAAACGATGTCCGCGACAACGGCGCTGCCGGTGGGCAGGGCCCCGGCGCCGCGTCCGTAATACAGGGACGGCCCCATGTTGTCATCTTCGATGTACACGGCGTTAAACACGTTGTCCACCGGCGCCAGGGGGTGTCCCTCGGGTACAAGGGCCGGGTGGACCCACGCCTCCAGAGACCCGCCCTTCATCTTTGCCGATGCCAGCAGTTTGACCCTGTAACCGAACTCCTCGGCCATTTCCAGGTCCAGTGGGGTCACCCCGGTGATCCCCTGGCAGGGCAGGTCCTTCCAGGAGACCGGCGTGTTGAAACACAGGTTCACCAGGATGGACAGTTTCTGGGCGGCGTCGATCCCGTCCACGTCCATGGCCGGGTCCGCTTCCGCGTAACCCATCTCCATGGCCTCAGCGAGGATCTCCCCGTAGGGGCACTTTTCCGCGGACATCCTGGACAGGATATAGTTGCAGGTCCCGTTGATGATCCCGGTCACCGAACGGATCCGGTTGGCCACGAGCCCCGCCTTTATGGTTCTCACCAGGGGGATCCCGCCGGCGACACTTCCCTCGTACAGCAAAGAGACGCCCTTCTCCTCGGCCCTTTCCACCAGTTCCTGCCAGTGTTCGGACAGAAGGGCCTTGTTGGCCGTGATCACGTGCTTGCCCTTATCCAGGGAATCGAGGATGAAGGTGCGGGCCGGTTCGATACCGCCGATGAGTTCAACGACGATCTGGACATCGGGATCATCAATAACGGACCGGGCGTCGGTGGTGAGGACAGCCGGGTCAAGTTTAATATCCCGGGGGCGATCGAGATCGAGGTCAGCGATCCTGACGACCTCGATGGAGGCGCCGAGCCGTTCGGCCAGGATGTCCCCGTTTTCCTGAAGGATCCGGATCGTTCCGCATCCGATGGTACCCAGACCGATGATTCCGACCTTAACAGGGTCCATCACTGCATCTCCTCCAGCCGCTCGACGACGCGATCACCCATCCAACCGCAGGAGATGGCCTTCTCACCCACCCCGGCGATGTCACTTGTCCGGGAACCTTCATCCAGGACCATCTCCACTGCCTTGCGAACAGAGTCGGCAGCCTCGGGGGCGCCGCAGCTGATCTGAAGCATCATGGCCACGGAAAGAATCGTGGCCAGGGGGTTGGCTTTCCCCTGTCCGGCGATGTCGGGAGCGCTCCCGTGCACAGGCTCGTACAGGGCCGCGTCGCCTCCGACGCTTGCGGACGGAAGCATGCCGATAGATCCCGTGAGCATGGCCGCCTCGTCGGACAGGATGTCCCCGAACAGGTTGCCGGTGACGATGACGTCGAACTGGGCCGGGTTGCGGATAAGCTGCATGGCGCAGTTGTCCACGTACTGGTGATCAAGCTCGATGTCCGGATAGTCCCGGGCCACTTCAATGACCACTTCCCGCCAGAGGCCCGACACCTCAAGGACGTTGGCCTTGTCCACGGACGTGACCTTCCGCCGTCTTTGCCTTGCGTTCTCGAAAGCGACACGGGCCACCCTTTCGATCTCGGCCTCCGTATACCTCATGGTGTTGTAGCCGACCCTGCCCCCGGGCGTCGCATCGATCCCCCTCGGCTCTCCGAAATAGATCCCGGACACCAGTTCCCTGACAACGAGGAGATCGATCCCCCTCAAAACCTCCGGCCTGAGGGTGGAGGCGGACACCAGGGGACCGAAGACCCGGGCCGGTCTCAGGTTGGCGAAAAGGTCCAGGGAGCCCCTGAGCTGCAGGAGTCCCTTTTCGGGCCTCTTTTCGGTTGGGAGGCCGTCCCACCGGGGTCCGCCCACCGCACCCAGGAGAACCGCGTCGGAGTTCCTGGCCCGGTCCAGGGTGTCCAGGCTGATGGGCGCGCCCTCCGAATCGATGGCGGCGCCGCCGGCCAGGGCCTCGCTCATGACGAAGGTCAATCCGTACTTTCGGGACACGGTTTCAAGGACCTTGACGGCTTCGGCCGTCACCTCGGGCCCGATGCCGTCCCCGGGGAGGACCAGGATGTCGAACCGCTTCTTCTCAGCCGCCATGGTGTTTTCCTTCCAGGAGGTAGGGGATGAGCCCCCCCGCCTCGATAAGATCCACCATGAAGGGTGGATAGGCCTCCGCCTGGTACTGATGGCCCTTTGTCACGTTCCGGATGACACCGGTGGCCGGGTTCACCTCGACTTCGTCCCCCGTGTCGATCCCCCTGGCCGCCCCCTCGGATTCGAAAATGGGCAGGCCCATGTTGAAGGCGTTCCTGTAGAAGATCCGGGCGAAAGACCCCGCGATGACACAGGAGATCCCGGCGGCCTTGATGGCGATGGGGGCGTGCTCACGGGAGGAGCCGCACCCGAAATTCTTGCCGCCCACCATCACGTCCCCGGGCGACATCTTCGCCATGAACCGGGGATCGGCGTCCTCCATGCAGTGGGAGGCCAGTTCATCGGGATCGGAGGTGTTGAGGTACCTGGCCGGTATGATGGCATCGGTGTCCACGTCGTCCCCGAAACGCCATGCCTTTCCACTTAGTATGTTTGGTTTGCTCATAAGATCACCTTTTTTGAAGGTCAAGCCCGATACATGCTGTTTACATTGTCAGCGCGAAGCGCAAAGGGCGAAGCGCGAAGAAATGAGACTCAACTTCGTTCTTCGTACTTTGACCTTCGCTCTACCATCAGTTCCCTATAAATCTTCCGGTGAACTGATGGTGCCAGTGATGGCTGAAGCTGCCGCGACGGCCGGACCGGCCAGGTACACCTCGCTCTTCGGATGTCCCATCCTGCCGACGAAGTTGCGGTTGGTGGTGGCCACCGCCCGCTCTCCCTCTGCGAGGATGCCCATGTGTCCGCCCAGGCACGGTCCGCAGGTGGGCGGACTGATCACCGCCCCGGCGGACAGGAATATGTCGAAGAGACCTTCTTCGAGGGCCTGACGATAGATAAGGGGTGTGGCCGGGATCACGATCATGCGCACACCGGGTGCCACCTTGTGTCCCTTGAGGACGCCGGCCGCGGCCTTAAGGTCCTCCAGGCGGCCGTTGGTGCACGACCCCACCACGACCTGGTCGATGGCGATGCCCTTCCCCTCCCCCACCGGCCGCGCGTTTTCCGGAAGATGGGGGAAAGCCACCTGGAGGTCCACTTCGGCGGCATCGATCTCCACGACTTCGACATACTCGGCATCCGGATCGGATTGATAGAGTTTCCATTCCCTGGAGGCCCGCTCCCTCACGTACTGCTCGGTGATCGCGTCGGGCTCGATGATACCGTTCTTGGCGCCGGCCTCGATGGCCATGTTGCACATGGTCAGGCGGTCAGGCATGGGAAGGGCGCGGATCGTATCGCCGGTGAACTCCATGGAGCGGTACAGGGCTCCGTCAACACCGATCTTCCCGATGATATAGAGGATGAGGTCCTTGCCGCCCACCCACGACCTGAGCGCGCCCCGGATGACGAACTTCATGGCGGCGGGGACCTTGAACCAGGCCTTGCCGCTGATCATGGCCCCGGCGAGGTCGGTGCTTCCCACTCCCATGGAGAATGCTCCCAGGGCGCCGTAGGTGCAGGTGTGGCTGTCGGCCCCGACGACAAGGTCGCCCGGGATCACCAGCCCCTTTTCGGGCAGGAGGGCGTGCTCCACTCCCATCTCGCCGAGCTCGAAGTAATGGGTGATGTCGAAATCCCTGGCAAATTCACGCAGTTCCTTGCACTGCTGCGCCGAGGCGATATCCTTGTTGGGGGCGAAATGGTCCGGGACGAGGGCGATCCTGTCCTTGTCGAACACCTTCCGGATCCCCTTCTCCCTGAGGATCCTGATGGAGATGGGGGCAGTGATGTCGTTCCCCAGGGCGAGATCCACGTCGGCCATGACGATCTCGCCGGGATGGACCTCGTCCCGCCCGCAGTGGGCGGCGAGGATCTTCTGGGTTATTGTCTGTCCCATAAAATCTCCTGACATGATTTCAAATGTGGAATTCGTTTTACAGGCTCGGCCTCTCCGTCTCGGCTGTCTCCTGGCTCCGTTTCCGATACTCCAGCTTGTTCAGGGCGTTGACGAAGGCCCGCGCCGAGGCGACCACGATGTCGGAAGAGGCGCCCTGCCCGATGATGGTGTAGCCGTCCTCGCGGACCCTTACGGTGACTCCGCCCATCGCGTCGGCTCCCCCGGTGATGGCGGAGACGGTAAAGCGCAGCAGCTTCGCCTTGCTCTTGCAGATCTTCTTGATCGCCTTGAACACCGCGTCCACCGGACCGTCCCCGAACTCGGCCCTGGTCCTGACCTTGCCGTCCACCTCGACCTCGACGGTGGCCGTAGGAACGACGTTCGTCCCGGAAGTGAAGATCGCGCTGACCAGCCGGAACCGGTCGGGGATCCGCAGGATCTCCTCGGCGATGAGGGCCTCGATGTCCTCGTCGTAGACCGTCTTCTTCTTGTCGGCCAGGGCCTTGAAGGCGAAGAAAGCGGTCTGCAGCTGCTCCTCAGTCAGGTCGATGCCCATGTCCTCAAGCCTCTTCCTGAAAGCGTGCCGCCCCGAATGTTTGCCCAGGACCAGTGAACTCTCCTTGATCCCCACGGACTCGGGGGTCATGATCTCGTAGGTCATCTTGTCCTTGAGCATGCCGTCCTGGTGGATCCCCGCCTCGTGAGCGAAGGCGTTGGCCCCGACGATGGCCTTGTTCTGCTGCACCAGTATCCCGGTGATCCCGGATACCAGCCGGCTGCCCCGGTAGATCTCCTGGGTCCTGACGTCCGTGTGGACATCGAGGTAGTTCTGACGGGTCCGGATGGCCATGACGACCTCCTCCAGGGAGGCGTTGCCGGCCCTTTCCCCGATGCCGTTGATGGTGCACTCCACCTGCCTGGCCCCTGCCTGGACCGCGGCCAGGGAGTTTGCCACCGCCAGGCCCAGATCGTTGTGACAGTGCACCGACAGGACCGCCCGGTCCACGTTGGGCACCCGCTCCCGGATCGTGGCGATGAGGGCGCCGAACTCCGCGGGGATGGCGTACCCGACGGTGTCCGGGATGTTGACCGTCTTCGCCCCGGCCTCGATGACCGCCTCGACAACCTCGCACAGGTAGTTCACATCGCTCCGGGCGGCGTCCTCCGCGGAAAACTCGACGTTGGGTGTATAAGCCGCGGCGTGGGCCACGGCGTCCACGGCCGCCTGCCTCACCTGGTCGTGGGTCTTCATGAGCTTACGCTTGACGTGGATGTCCGAGGTGGCGATGAAGGTGTGGATCCTGGGCTTTTTCGCCTCCCTGAGGGCTTCCCACGCCCGGTCGATGTCCTTTTTGCTGGCCCGGCAGAGCCCGGCGACCTCGGTCTTTTTCAGGACACCTGCCACGGCCCGGACCGCCTCGAAGTCACCTTCCGAGGCGATGGGAAACCCCGCTTCGATGACGTCGACGTTCATGCGTTCGAGCTGCCTTGCCACCTGGACCTTCTCCTCCAGGTTCATGGATGCTCCCGGCGACTGTTCTCCGTCCCTCAAGGTCGTATCAAAAACGAGGATCCTGTCAGACATTTTCCTTCTCCTTCCGTAGGGTAACACGCTGTCTGTTCCATCGGCCTTCCGGACCGGCCCTGCCATTCAACCTGAGGTCACTTTCGCTTAGACCCATGGCGCGTCACCACCTCCTCTCCAGAGTCCTCGAGAATGTCTTCATCCTCAATGGTAAATGTTTCCAGTTCCTCGACATCACCCGAACCGAGCTTCCGAACGATCCAGGGCCCGAGCAGCGGGCCGAGAACGACGTAGAAGATCCCGAACCCGAACATAAAGTACACCGGGTAGTTGGCCGCGATGACCAGGAAAAGCACGATGAGGGCCAGGACCTGGAACGCCTTCCGGCGCGGGATCACAACCTGCTTGAGACTGGGGTACGGGATCGTGCTTACCATGAGCAGCCCCAGCGCGTACGCCCCGACAATAAATACCGCCTCAACGACGGGGGTCGTGAGGGATTCGGTTCCCACGAGGAGGACCGTGATGGCGACCATCCCTGCCGCCGCGGGGATAGGGAGCCCGGTGAAGTGCTTCTGCCCCACCCTCTGGGCCTGGACGTTGAAACGGGCCAGGCGCAGTGTACCGCAAGCCATGTACAGGAACGCCCCCAGCCATCCGAAACGTCCCAGGGGCTGGAGCACCGCCGTGTACATGAGCACCGCCGGAGCCGCCCCGAAGGCGAAGGAGTCGGACAGGCTGTCATACTGGACGCCGAAAAGGGACGAGGTCCGCGTCAGCCTCGCGATGCGTCCATCCAAAGCGTCGAACACACCGGCGATGATGATGGCCAGGGCCGCCCTCATGTACTCCCCGTCCAGGGAGGAGATGACCGACACGAACCCGGAAAAAAGGGACATGGTGGTGATCATGTTGGGCAGGAGGTAGATCGCCCTCCTGCCGCGTGCCTGTCGGTCCTTTTCCATGCTCATACCAGTCTCGCGAGAACGGTTCTGCCCGCGGTGACCCTGTCTCCCAGCTTCACGTTGGGGATCGCCTCGGTCGGAATGTACAGGTCCACCCGTGAACCGAAGCAGATAAGGCCGAACCTTTCGCCCCGCCTCACCTCGTCACCCGCCCGCAGACGGCAGATGATCCTCCTGGCCACCAGACCTGCCACCTGTACCATGAGGGACTGCCGTCCCTTTTCGTCCTCCATGTGGATCTCGGTCCTCTCGTTGATGACCCCGACATCGTCCAGGTGGGCCATGGCGAACCCGCCTGGAACGTGCCTGACGGAAAGGACCGTGCCGTCGGCGGGGATCCGGTTGACATGAACGTTGAAAACACTCATGAAAACGCTGATCCTCAGCGCCGGGGCGCCCAGGAACCTGTTCTCCTCCCCGGTGTCCACGGCCACGATACGGCCGTCGGCGGGCGACAGGAGGTCCCCGTCGGCGACCGTTGCGATCCGCTCGGGATCACGAAAGAAAAGGAGCACCGCAAGGGCCACAACACCGGCCACGGCTCCGGGGACAACAAGTCCCGACAAGAGCAGAAGCACCGATACGGCGGCGGGACCCGCGGCGAAAGCGACCCCTATCCGGGCGACCCTGGGCATAGTCATTTTTGACAACCTCTCAAAAAGCTTCATCGAGCCATTTTGCAGGGCGGTGCTGATATGATCGTTTTCCCCCTCAATCTTGACAGGGTCGCAAAAAGTCCAGGCGGGACTTTTCCTGGCTCATTAATGCCCTGGGGAAAGGGAAAAGCGTCGTTTTCCCTTTCCTTACAATGACTGCTGATAAATCACCAAAGTCTGTGCGAGACTTTGGCTCCACGGGAAGGGAAAAGCGTGGTTTTCCCTTCCCTCACGGATCGCTGA
>JARGFV010000074.1 GCA_029210545.1 bacterium | reverse complement strand
GCGTCGTTTTCCCTTTCCTTACAAATCAATGACTTATCCCGCAAATTAATGACTTGCGGGACGGGTCATTGATTTGGACACCCCGCGCGGGGTGCGTTGATGGACTTTTTGCGGGTCCATCGACGATTAAGAAGAGCGAAAGTTACCGGGCAAGGAGAGCCTCCACCTTCGCCTTAATCTTTTCAGCGTCCGCCTGATTAAAACCGACCTTATAATATTGCACGATCCCCTCCCTGTCAACGATGACAGTTACAGGAATGAACCAGCTTGTGAAATTTTTCGTTATCTCCAGGTCCGGATCCACCAGGAGATCGTAGCTGACTTCCATCTTTCGTTCCGCCAACCCGTTCTTCATCTCCGGGGCACCAATATTTTCAGTGTTGACCGCCCAGATCCTGAGCCCCTTATCCTTATACTCGCGGTAGATCGGTTCGAGAGCCTTCATCTCTTCGAGACACGATCCGCAATTGAGGCCCCACAGGTCGATGATGAGGACTTCACCTCCGAAATTTCTCGAAGACACCTCTTTACCGGATGAGGTTTTCCCCTCGAAAGCGGCCACAGCAGTCCCGACATGGCCGTTTGTACTGGAAACGGTCGTTTCCCTGGGGCCGACAATATCTCCAGCAGTACACGAGATACTGTAGGTAAACAGAAACGCCAGGGTCAGGATATGAGTTCGCATGGTTTAAAAGTCCCGAAACGCAAAAAAAAAACGGCCATCCACCCCTCTATAATTACTGTTATGGATCCAGCAAAGTTACGGCGAATATGCAGAGCAGCCGGTTGGAGGCCGCTTTAGAGGAGTTAATCTCAGATCTCAAATCTCAGATCTCAAATCTCTGATCTCAAGATGGCTCCCGGCCTGGAACGAATTTTGTCATACGTAAAAAACCTGGAATATTCTTTCCCGGGTTTTTTACGTTATTCCGCCAGGAGATCCTCGATGATCTCAACGAACTCCGCCTCGACCTCAGGCTGATACCCTTCGTGTCGATACCTCACCGTCCCATCTTTGGCGACGATTATCGTCAGCGGCGCCGCCATCATCTGGAAAGAATCGGCCAGGATGAACTCGGGATCGACGGCGAAAGGATAGCTGACCGTTACAGGCAGCTGGGGCAAGAAGCGAGGGAGCAGCGCCTCATCGACACCATCGGTGTTCACGCCGACAATGAGGAGTCCCTTGCCCCCGTACTTGTTGTGGAGCCTCTCCAGGAAAGGCATCTCCTCAATGCAGTTCTGGCATCTCAGGCCCCAGAAGTTGACCGCGACCACCGATTCACCGACATAATCGGACAGGCTTGTCTGGGTCCCGTCAAGATACCTGAAGGTCACCTCCGGCGCCTTGGGATGGGCAGCGGCAGGTGTAAGTTCAGGTCCGGATCCCTTTGTCGCACACCCGAAGGCGAACATGACGACAAGCAGAACAACAGCTACTGAAAAAACCTTCGGCATGGTGTTGATTTTTCTCGACACGGCAAGTCCCCTCCTTTTGGGAAATGAAAGCTTTTAACTATGACAGGGTCGCAAAAAGTCCAATCCGGGACTTTTCGCTCCACGGAAAGGGAAAAGCGTCGTTTTCCCTTTCCTCACAGATCAATGACTTGCGGTGCGAGTCATTGATCCGGGCGCCCCGCGCGGGGCGCGTTGATGACTTTTTGCGAGGTCATCAACTACGAAACAAACCCCTCTTTTCTAGCCTATTCGAGACTCCGATGTCAACGATGTGAAGGCTTGTACAAATGGAGGACGAGGGGGCGCGTGGGCGAGGGGGCGCGTGGGCGAGGGGGAAGAGCGGACGCGGAGACCCGCCTTCGCTGAAGCTTCCGTCTACGCTCTTTGAGCTTCGACGTGACAAGTCGGCGTGGCAAGCACGGAGACGCGGGGACACGGGGGAAAAGCGGACACGGATTATCGAGGTGTCGGTGCGAAGACAGTTCGCTTTGCTCACGATACGGTGACCTGAATACGGGACGACTGAGCGATTGATATTTGCACGCAAAACGCAAAACCCAAAACGCAAAACGTGAGTTAAATATGCTAATCTCCTGAAACTTAGTCCCTTTTCATCTAACGCGGTGGACAGGAGAAGCTTCACACCCTTATTTGGAGCCTGTCAACAGGCTCCCGGAAGGGTGCCGAGGTTTTCCGACACGCTGCTGGCAAAGGTACCAAATGACAGGTGCAGGCATCTTTACAATCGCGGTCGTGCTCGGGATGCTTGCGGCCCTGGTCCTGGAGATCCTTTCCCCCGACGTCATCCTTTTCACGGCGCTCGCAGCCCTCTTTCTCACCGGTGTCCTGACTCCCGAAGAAGCTTTCAACGGCTTTTCAAACAAAGGGATGCTCACCGTTGGGATCCTCTTTATCGTGGCCTACGCAGCCCAGAGTTCAGGCATCCTGGAACTTTTCGCGGGTCGGTTGATGGGGCGCGGCAAAGGGCTCAGGCGATCCATGTTCAGGATCACAGTCCCGGTGGCGGCCCTGTCGGCCTTTCTCAACAACACACCCATCGTCGCCATGTTCACCCCGGCTGTGCGTGACTGGGCCCGGGCCAGGGGGCTTTCACCTTCCAAATTCCTCATACCCCTCTCCTACGCTTCCATCTTCGGGGGTGTGTGTACCCTCATCGGGACCTCCACCAACCTGGTGGTCAACGGCCTTCTCCAGCAGGAACTGGGACGGTCCATGACCATGTTCGAACTGGCATGGGTCGGCATCCCGGCAGCCGCCGCCGGGATCGTCTATTTTGCCCTGGTTGGACACAAACTGCTTCCCGACCACAGGGACCCGGTGGAAGACCTTCTCGACAGCGGCCGGGAATACCTGGTGGAGATGGACGTCAGGGAGGGGTGTCCGCTGGCTGGCCGATCGGTCTTGTCGGCGGGCCTTCGAAACCTGCAGGGCCTCTTCCTGGTTGAGATCGTCAGGGACGGCGACTCCCTCGCCCCTGTCAAACCGGCGGACAGGATCCATGCAGGTGACAGGCTCATCTTCACCGGCCTGGTCAACTCCATCGTGCAGCTCAAGAAGATCCCCGGCCTCGTTTACTCCGGTGAAGCGACGCTGGCGAGGGATCTTCGGAGCAGCGGTGGGGGGAGGATCGTCGAGGCGGTGATCTCCCGCTCTTCCCCCATGCTGGGCAAGACGATCAGGGAGGGGAAGTTCCGGTCCCGCTACAACGCCGCCGTCCTGGCTGTTCACCGCAGCGGTGAGCGCATCAGGTCCAAGATCGGGGACATCAAGCTGAAGCCGGGTGACACCGTGCTGCTGCTCACCGGCGACGATTTCATCCCGACCTGGATCCGTTCGCGCGAGTTCTACATGATCTCCAAGGTGTCCGACATCCCGGCCTTGAACCGGATCAGGGCCGCTGTTTCCGTCCTGACGCTGGCCGGGATGGTGCTCCTGGCCGCCACCGGAGTCATGCCCATATTCAACGCCGCCATCCTGGCCGCCATCGTGCTCATATTCAGCCGCTGCGTGACTCCCCTCGAGGCGCGCAGGGCCATCGAGTGGAACGTCCTCATCGTCATCGCCTGCGCCTTCGGCATCAGCAAGGCATTGGACAAGACGGGAGTGGCCGCCCTTTTCGCGGACACGATCGTGGGGTCGGTCAAGTCCCTCGGGCCCATCGGAGTCCTGGGCGGAGTGTATCTTGTCACCTCTCTGCTCACCGAGATCATTACGAACAACGCGGCCGCGGCCCTGGTTTTCCCCATCGCCATCTCCGCGGCTGCCCAGATCGGATCGGACCCCATGCCTTTCGTCATCGCCGTGGCCATCGGCGCTTCGGCCAGCTTTTCAACCCCGTTCGGGTACCAGACCAACCTCATCGTCTACGGTCCGGGCGGCTACAGGTTCCGGGATTTCCTGAAGGTTGGGATACCGCTGAATATTATCTTTATGATCGTTTCACTACTGGTCATTCCATTAGTATGGGAATTCTGAGGAGGTATGCAGGCGTCTGCCACTGACGCGTAAAGTGCTGACTCACCACGGAGGCACGGAGAAAGTCGGAGGAAAGCACAAATCTCTTTAGGGGGGATCCTCAGGCGTATGCCATCAGAGCGTAAAGAGCATTCACCACGGCTTGTCCCGCCATCTTGTCACGTCGTAGCCTCTGGCGTAGACGGAAGCTGGACGAAAGGCGTTAGCGACGGCGGGAGGCACGGAGAAGAGCGGAGAAAGACAAATACAGGGGGAAAGGCTCAGGCAAACACCATTAATATACTGAAGACTGATTCATTACAGACACAGAGAGCACCGAGATAAATACATTCCAATTGGAAAGAGCTGGGGAGTGATGGGTTGGAGAAAACGTTGAGGTTCCAAAAGCCTGAAGAAGCCAAGCTCGCAGATAAAGGAATGGGAAACAATTATCCCTCACCTGAATGGATGAGCATTGAAGATGTTTGTGAAAGAGCACTTTCAACAACATCTTCAATGTTCTATCTACCGATTTCAGAGAAATCCCTTCCTCCAGGGAGGAAGGTCAGGTGAGGATATGCGAAAAGGACCTTCTCCGTGTCCTCCGTGTCTCCGTGGTTAATAGTTTTATATTCTCCTTGTTATAGGCTTTGGAGTAATTATGGAATCAAAACATATCATTCCTCACAAAGGGCTGCTCTCATCGGATGACCGCCGGAAGATCCTCGGTCACGGCTCGGCTGTCGTATGGCTCACCGGGCTGTCCGGATCCGGGAAATCCACCATCGCCTACGACGTTGAGCGGCGACTCATGGAACGCGGTATCCACAGCTACGTTCTCGACGGGGACAACGTCAGGAGCGGATTGAACAAAGATCTTGGCTTTTCCGATGAGGATCGGAAGGAAAATATCCGGCGCATCGGTGAGGTCGCAAATCTTTTGATGGACGCCGGCCTCGTTGTGATCACGGCCTTTATCTCCCCTTACAGGGAGGAGCGCGAAATGGCGAGAAACCGGGCCGGCGTCGGGAAGTTCTTCGAGGTTTTCCTGGATTGTCCCCTGGATCTGTGCGAGGAGAGGGATCCGAAAGGGCTTTACAAAAAAGCCCGCAGTGGAGAAATTGAAGAGTTCACCGGAATTGACAGCCCGTATGAGGTTCCGGACGGTCCTGAGCTTGTGCTGGATACGGGAGCGCTGTCGATCGAGGAATGCGCGGGAGAGATCGTTGAACTACTGGAAAAGGTAGAGATAATTAAATTGAAAGGGAGCGGGCGTTTGCCGTTAAAGCCCGAAAGACTGATTCACCACGGAGACACGGAGAAAAGCGGAGAAAACAAGTCCAAGGGGAAGGCAAAGGGCGTGCGCCGGCAAAGCCCGAAAGACTGATTCACCACGGCTTGTCCCGCCATCTTGTCCGTCGTAGCTTGTAAAGCGTAGTCGGAAGCTGGACGAAAGGCGCTAGCGACGGCGGAAGATGCGGAGAAAAGAGGAGAATAAATACTTGGCTGATACCAGGATCAAGAAAGGATCGTTGACCGACCAGGTTCTTGGCCTTGCTATTGAGGTACATAAGACTCTTGGGCCTGGTTTGTTGGAATCCGCATATGAAGAATGCCTGTGCTATGAGTTGAGAAGCGCAGGTCTGAGGCATGATCGCCAGGTTCATCTACCTGTTAGATACAAAGAGATCCAGTTGGAATGTGGTTACAGAATCGATATCGTCGTTGAAGATTGATGGACTCGCAAAAAATCCATCAACGCACCCCGCGCGGGGTGCCCAAATCAATGACCCGCACCGCAAGTCATTAATTTGCGGGATAAGTCATTGATTTGTAAGGAAAGGGAAAACGACGCTTTTCCCTTTCCGTGGAGCGAAAAGTCCCGGATTGGACTTTTTGCGACCCTATCAAAGTTAACCTTGGGACCCACGCCCCGCATGCCCGTTTCCCCACACGAAATCTGAATACCCCTTGGCTAACTCGAACCGGTACCGTAAAATCCCATGGATGATCAGGATATTAAACACGGTACAGTTCGTGCATCTGCGTCGCAGGTGGCCGATATGATGCTTAAATGTGGTATGCGCCTTTCCAAGGCTCCAGCATCCCGGGTCTTATCTCCCAGGGATATCTGTGGCCGAGACGGGTTATGTTTCTTCTTGTTTCTGTCCGTATTATTACCCCTTTGCTTTTTATTTCCGGCTTGTTCTGGCCAAGAAATAAAAAGCTGGGAGGGTGTCCAAATCACCGGCCGAATTGTGGATGTGAACAGGCAACCGGTTCCGGGAGGTTACGTTTACGCTTACAATGCCGGGAAGCACAACATTCTCGGCCCGGCCGACGCAATGAGTGAGCCGTCGGGTGAGGATGGCAGGTACCTGCTCATCGTCCCGGAAGGGTTTTACATGGTTGCTGCGCGCAGGAGGGTCTCAGGGGCGATCAGCGGACCCCTCCGGAACGGAGACCTGGCCGGCCAGGTAGCGGAACCTGTCGAAGCGGTTTCCGGGGGAGTGAAGAATCTCGGGATCATCCTGACCGGGTTTCACCAGGGTGCCGAGGGCGATCCGAAGCGGATTCTGACCACGGACACACGGATAGAGGGTCAGGTAGTCGATCTTTCCGGCAGGCCGGTGCCCGGTGCCCACGTTTTCGCATACGAAGGAAAGTTCAGGCCTGATCCCCCGGATTTCATGGCCCCCGAAGCTGATGAGGACGGATATTTCCGGATCAGCCTGCCTGGCGGCGGCACGTTCACGGTGGGGGCGAGGACCGGCCTGAGGGGCAAACCGGGACCGGAAGACCGGATCGGATTCTGGGGCGGGCGGGATCAGCCCCGGGAGGTTGAAGGGGGTTCGGTAACGGAGGGTGTGAGGATAGAGATCTCGCCCTACGGAGACAGGGAGACGCGGTGAGGGAGAGCCGAGAGGGCGTGGGGGCATGGGAGGGTCTGAAAAGCAAGTTCGTTTGACGCGGAGACCCGCCTTCGCCATAGTTTCCGTCTTCGCTGGGGCTACGCCGTGACAAGACGCCGTGACAAGACGGCGTGGCAAGCGCGGGGACGCGGTGACGCGGGGAAGGGCGATTGAGCCACCCTTCGACAAGCTCCCACCGTCGCTAAAGCTATGGTGGACAGGCAGGGCGGGCAGGCAATAGGCGAGAGGCGGGAGGCAATGGGGAAGAGCGGAGGGGGCATGGGAGCATGGGGGCATGGGTGCCTGGGAGCGTGGGGGAAGAGGAAGGACAGTGCCTGGTGCCTGGCGTCTAGGAAAACACCTGGATTTTGGATTCGATTATTTTGAAACCCGGGACATGGAACCCCAACCGAAGATTGGCGTCATTGCGAGGAGCGTCGAGTAAGGCGAGAGCGACGTGGCAATCCCGGGATCGCTTCATCACGCCAGCGGCGTGATTCGCGATGACAACAATGCTCGCACTTTTGAGGTCCGAGATCTGAGATGACAAAAAAGAATGATAAATACCATTCCGTTTACTTCATCGGCGCCGGGCCCGGGGACCCCCGGTACCTGACCCTGGAAGGCAGTGATGCCCTATCCAACTGCACCGTTGTCTATGCGATGGACCCTTATCCTGAGACCTTTCGGCGGTTTCTTGCCGGTAAGGAGGTCCGGGACCCCTTCGACCGTGTTTTCAGGGAGATCGTGGAGGAGGTGGAAGAGGGACTGACCAATGCTCCGGTGGGGTTTCTCGTGCCGGGTGACATCACCGCCTTTTCACCCTTTTTACCCCTGGTGGAGCGTTTCGGGGAGAGGGCCAGAGTCATCGCCGGCGTGGGGATAATCAACGCGGCGGCAGCCCTGTTAAAAAAAACCCTTGATATGCCAGGCGTCAGCCATGCCATTGTCCTGACCAGCCCCAAACATATCGACAAGTCCGGAGATACCCGACAGATGGGCCAATTGGCCAGGGCTGCGGGTACCATGGTGCTGTACATGAACAACCGTCCTCTGGATCAGCTCGCCGCTGAACTGTCAGAAGGTTTCGAGCCCGATACTCCGGCGGCAGTGGTCTCCCGCATCGGGCTTTCCGGGGAGAAGGTATACAGGGGTACCCTTGCGACCATAGCCGCCGTGGTTGGTGAGGACGATATCTTCGGCCTGGTCTCGGGCGACCCGTCCCTGGCTATCGTTCTCGTTGGAGATGTCCTGGAAGTGCCATCTGACCCGGCCTTCTGGGACAAGAGGAAGGAAAAGTTCTGGGACAGGAAAAGAACGTGAGCGAGTGAGGCGTATATGAGTGTGTGCGTAAAAACAAAATGTGGTCAATTTTACTCACGTGCGCACGTACGCTATACGCACGTACGGATTTAATACGGATAATAACTATGAATTATAGTATTAAATCCCCCCACATTCTCGCCCCCATCAACTCCGTCGAGGAGGTCGTGCCACTCCTTGAAGCCGGGGCCAGGTGGCTCTACGGGGGGGTAATCCCTTCCCGATGGCAGGAACGGTACCCTTCCACGGTGCTCCTGAACCAGCGGACCTTTCCAGGCGCGCAGTTCTCCTCCCTGGGGGAGTTTGAGAACGCTGTCCGCCTCACCCAAAAAGGGGGCGGCCGCTTTGCCCTGACCCTCAACGCGCCCTTCTACATGGACGAGCAGTTACCGGCGGTCCTGGACCTGGTGCGGTGGGCGAGGGACATCCGGGTGGATGCTGTCATCGCCGCCGACCCCGGGCTCATGAAAGCCCTGGCCAGGGATAATATCGAGGTCCCTTTACATCTGAGCACCATGGGGTTGGCCTCCAACGCTCACGCTGTCAGAATGTACAGCCGCCTGGGAGTCAGCCGGATCATCCTCCCCCGGTTCCTGACCGCCGAACAGATCCTCGAAATGATTGAGAGTGTGCCGGACTTGGAGTACGAAGCGTTCGTCTTGGTGGGCAAGTGCCCCAATATCGAGGGGGTATGCTCCTTCGTCCACGACAGCCCGGATCGCCGCTGGCCCTGCGAATGGAAGTGGGAGCTGGAAGACGAAAATGGTTCAGCTCCTCCAGCCCGTGTCTCGGGCCATTATGCTGATCTGGCCCAAAGCGACCGTCGGGATGGATGTGGCCTCTGCGCTGTCCCGTTCCTGGCGGCAGCCGGTGTTGCAGCGTTTAAAGTTGTGGGAAGGGGAACTCCACTTACCAGAAAGCTCCAGCTGGTCAGCACTTTGGACAGGGTCCTGGCATCCATGCCCCCCTTGCCGGCGTCTGGGTTATCCGCCCCGGAACTATCCGGGACACCAGGGTGGAGGGAATGGGTAACAAGGTGTCGGGAGGAATATCGCGCCATCTTCGGCCACCCCTGCACACCCCACAACTGCTACTACCCAAAGATCTGCGGTACATGGTAAGGGGGGCCCGGTAAAGGCATGTCAAGAAGCAGGTACCTGGACAATTTCAACTCACATTCCCCCCTTGAGGGCTGGGACGGATACCGTTTCGGTTCCGAGAGCTGTTTTGATCTCCTGCCCGAAATGGAGCAGATCATAAAGATATCAGGGGCGTTCAAAACGGAAGGTCTCACCCTGGTGACCCCCATCGCAGGTCCCGGCCAGGACCTGAAGGTCATGAAAGTTGTGGAAACTGCCCTTGAGATGGGTTGGGGCGAGATCGTGATCAACGATTGGGGGATCCTGGATCAGGCAGGTAAACTCAACGGCCCCCGGGTCACGGCGGGCCGACTTCTCATGCGCTTCAGGCGCGGCCCGGGGGAGTTCGACCTTTGGGATGAACTGGATGAAACGTCCAAAAGGTATTTCGCCTGGGGTCCCCTTTACGACAGCGGTTTCCTGGACTTTCTTGGGCAAATGGGGGTGACCCGGCTGGAACTGGACTTGCCGCGCCACTGGCTGCGTGTGCCCGAGGTGGACGGTTTTGCCCTGTCCCTGCACCTGGAGGAACGGCTCATTACCGTTTCGGCCTCATGCCCCTGGCTATATGACGGGGAGGCCGATAGCTGGACTGATAAAGGTTCCTGTGGTCAGCAGTGCCGCACTGGAAAGGATATCACCATGACCAACACAAAGTTGGATCAGCCGTTGATCCTGCGGGGAAAGGCGGTTCTGGAGAAGGTGCAGGAGGGTGTTGCCCTGGAAAAGCTGCCAGCCAATGTGGACAGGGTGATCTATAGCTATCAGCTACCAGCTGGGGAAGGCATGGCCTTTTAGCGCCACAGCGCAACTGCTTTGCTGCCAGCTACGCTCAGAGCAGGCAGCTGAAGGCCAAGTGCAATTTATCGGGAATTAAAAATATGGAATCTGGAGTTGATGCTAATTGGCACGCTAAGTGAAGTCTTTAAACAGAAACCAGGAACCAGTAACCAGAAATCAGGGGAAAGAGCGTTTTAATGACATTTTGGCGTCAGCTGTCTGTCAGTTATGACGGGAAACTGTCTGTTTTTCGTTCTTCTTCCACCTTCCATATTCAAAAAAGTTAAGGAGCTCCCCTTGCATCGAAAACTCAACCGTATCTACTATGAGGTAAAAGAACCCACCTTGACCTGGGACGACATCGGCGGCCTGGAAGGTCCCAAGCGTATCGTCCGGGAGATGGTCAGCCTGCCCCTGATGAAGGCGGAGCTTCTGGCCAGGCACCAGCTCACCATCCCGTCGGGGGTCCTTATCTGGGGCCCCTTGGGTGTCGGGATCACCATGCTTGCCGAGGCAGCCGCCACGGAAGCGGGTGTGTCTTATGTCTATATCTCGGGCCAGGAGATGCTTGGCAAACCCCGGGAGTTGGAGCAGGCGTTCCACGATGCCGAACACGAGGCTCCATGTGTTTTGTACATCTCCGACACCGAATGGCTGGCCCCTAGGGCCGGCTCTGATTACGAATGGGGTCCGGGCAACTTCAGGGGCAAACCGCCCACGTTCGCTGACAGGGAACTTACCGAGGTGTTCATAAGGCAGATAGACCGGATCGAGGGCAGAACCGACATCATGCTCATGGGATCGGCATACCGGGTCGACATCGTGGACCAGGCCATCATCAAGGAAAAAAAGCGGTTCAACCGCAAGGTCTTCGTCTCTCCTCCCACTGCCGGGGACCGGGAGGGGATGCTGAAGATCTACGTCGACAGGATCCCCACCCTGGGCGGCCAGATCGACGTCACCGAGCTTGCGAACCGTACCGAGGGTTTCGTGGGGTGGGACGTGGAGAACCTGTGCAAAAGGGCGGTGTTAAACGCTGTCGAACGGGATTCCGAAAAGGTGCAGATGGAGGATTTTATCGCTGCTGTGGACCAGGTGGAGCCCTGGCTTTCCCCCGACATGACTGAGAAGTACTGGGAGATATACCGTGACGACTGTCCCCACCACTATGCATTCTGATGGGCTTTCTGAGGAGGAGATCGGACTCATCCTGCGGGTCCACGGGCACCTTTGCCCCATGGTGCTACTCGGTGCCCGGGTCGCGAAGAGGGCGATGCTGACCAATGCCGAACAAGGTTCGTTGGGCGGGGATAAACGCCTTTTCGGTTTTTTCCGCGGGTTCGGGTGCGCCGTGGACGGGATCCAGCTTTTTACCGGATGTACGTGGGGTAACGGTAACCTGGTCCTGCTCCGCGGGCGGAACTCTTCCCTGATCCTGACGGAAGAAGGGAAGGGTACGGGGATCGAAGTATCGCCCTTGCCCGGCGCTCTTGACCGGATCAGGGGCGAGAGGTCACCGGAAGCAAGGAGCGTGCTCATGGATCGTTTCACATCGGCCCCGGACAGTGAACTCCTGGAATCGAAGGTTGTCACCGGCCTTGGGACCGTCAGCAGATACCCGGGAGCATAAGCCTTGTCCAACTATCATGATAACCTCACAAAAAGTTTCCTTTGGGAATCCATGGGCTCATTTTGTGAGGCGAGGTTATTAATCGCCGCCTTTGACATCATTCTCCCTCTCCCCGTCGTGGGAGAGGGTCGGGGTGAGGGGGCAATTCACCCCCATCTCGGTCTTCCCCCCTCAAGGGGGAAGAAGAATTATGAAATGGGCTACTTGATGCCCCACCCCAGCTCCCGCCTGACCGGCGCGAGCTGCATGCTGGACTATTAGCATGTCCATCATGCTTGAGGCCATCGGGATCTATGGCCGGGAACTGTGGCAGCTCGTCCCGGCTTTTGTCCTGGGCGTCGGTGTGGCGGCCTTCATAAAGACGTTCCAGTGGGACCTGAAGCTCCGGGCCTACATGAGGGACTCGGGGGCTGCCACCATCCCTCTGGCTGTTTTTCTGGGTATTTTCAGTCCCCTTTGCGCCTGCGGGGTTCTTCCTGTTGTCATCCCTCTTGCCGTTTCCGGGGTTCCCCTGCCCCCACTGCTGGCTCTCCTGGCCACTTCGCCTCTCATGAGCCCCGACGCCCTGACCATCACCTGGGCGGGCCTGGGCCCGGTCTTCGCGTGGACCAAGATCATCAGTGCGGCCGGCATGGGGTTTCTGGTGGGCGGCGTAACTTATCTCCTTGAAAAACGTAGTAATTTTTCGGAAAACATCGTCAGGATCAAGCCTGTTTTTACAGGGGACGGTTCGCTGGCGCCCGCCTACGACATCGCCTGCGCCAACGACATCTCCATCCCCACCATGGTGGTTATTCCCAGGGAAAACAGGCTGTTGTTCTTTCTCGAAAGAGCGCGGGACACATCCCGGTTCGTGGGGAAGTTCCTCCTGATGGCAGTAGCAGTGCAGGTCATCCTGGAGATGGCTGTGCCCATGGACTTTGTGAAGGTCCTGGCGGGCAAGCCCCAGGTCAGCTCGCTGCTGTGGGCAGCCGTCCTCGGGGCGCCCCTCCCGGCCCACCAGGTACCCGTGGTGCCCATTATCAGGGGTCTCCTTGACCTGGGAATGGACCCCGGGGCTGCGGCGACCTTCCTGGTAGCCGGGCCGGTGACGAGCATCCCGGCGCTGCTGGTGCTCTGGAAGATCTTCGAGCGGCGCCTCTTTTTCGTTTACCTCGGGCTTTGCCTGTCGGGCGCTGTGGTGACGGGGCTGGTCTTCAGGATGGTGGTATAAGGTCAGTCCAAGGTCCAAAGTCCAAAGTCCAAAGGGGTAAATCAGTGCAGAGTGCAGAGTAGATTCGGGACCGATTGTTTGATGGCTTCGCAAAAAGTCATCAATGCGCCCCGCGCGGGGCGCCCAAATCAACGACAAGCCGCGCCTGGGAAGGACGCCCGGATCGATGGCCGGTTGCGTCCGGGAAGG
>JARGFV010000073.1 GCA_029210545.1 bacterium | reverse complement strand
TATGTTCCGACAAACTCCAGCTAGGAGTCTGTGCCCTCCCTGTTAAAAAACAGGGAGGTTCTCCGACAGACTCCTAGGCACCATGCTCTCTATCCACGCACCCCCCTGCGATTTTCTTTCCAGACGACACAGCCCGGACCTGGACCTGCAAGCCGCTGCCTTATACAGTGGCTGGATGAACACTTACTCCTTGAACACTCCAACAACGGGGAACGCGAACACCAGGTTGTCATCATGGGGGGCTTCGTCGATGGCGTCGGTGAGGTCGACGCCGAAGGGGTGACCGTAATGGTCGCCGTGGTCAGCTTCCTTCATGCCGGTAAAATCGTAGACCTTTCCCAGATAGGCCCCGTAGGGCGGACGTCCGTCAATGCCATCGTATTTTGCGAGTTCTTCCTTATCGAACACTTTCATATAACCCCCTGATTTCAAGCAGGAGCCTTTCTGATCGCTTCCGCCAGTTCCTTCACCAGTTCCCGCACACCGCTTTTCGCTTCCTCCAGGTTCCCGGCCTGGTTGATCCGGGCTGTCACGGCGCTGCCGACGATAACCCCGTCGGCATACCCGGCCGCTTCGGCCGCATCGGGCCCCGAGCTGATCCCGAACCCCACGCACACCGGAAGTCTGCCGGACGCCCTGGCCATTCTGGCCACCGTCTTCCAGGGAGTCCCGGATTTCAGGGCATCGCCTGTCAGTCCGGCCATGGAAACGAGATAAAGGAAACCATCGCCTTCCTCGATCAGCGACCTGAGCCTTTCGGGGGGGGTGTTGGGCGCTGCCATGGGAATGAGGGCCAGTTCTCTTGCCCGCATCTCGTCGCGCAGGGGGCCTGCCGCCTCCATGGGCAGGTCCGGGATGATGGCGCCGTCGGCCCCTGCCTCGGCGAGGTTCCCGGCAAAGGCCCCGTACCCCATGTGGTAGACCGGATTTGCGTACCCCATGAGGAGGATCGGCGTTTCACGCTGTTGTCTTATCCTGGCGGCGAGATCAACGGTCCCGGCCAGGGTCATGCCCATTTCAAGAGCGGTCCTGGAGGCCTGCTGGATGAGTGGTCCGTCGGCCACCGGATCGGAGAACGGAAAACCCAGTTCGATGATGTCGGCACCGGCGTCGATGGCGGTCAGGACAAGTTCCTCGTCCATGCCCGGTTCAGGGAACCCGGCAGTGAGGTAGACGATGAGCGTTTTTTTGCCGGAGGAAAATACTTTCGAGATCCGGTTCATAATATATTCCTTCCAAATCCAGGATGTCGAATGGAAAGTCATTCTACTTTGCTTTCCCTGACGGAAAGCAAAGTCTCCATATCCTTGTCGCCCCTTCCCGACAGGCATAAAAGCACCTTCTTCCCCAACAGGCGCTCCCGGTTCCGGTGGACCCAGGCAAGGGCGTGGGCGGTTTCCAGGGCCGGCAGGATCCCCTCATCCCTGGTGAACCGGTCGGAGGCTTGCAGAGCCTCCCGATCCTCGACCCGCTCGTAGGTCACCCGTCCCTCTTCCTTCCAACAGCTGTGCTCGGGACCGACGCCAGGGTAATCCAGGCCTGCCGACACCGAGTGGGCCGTGACGATCTGCCCGTCGTCGTTCTGGAGGATGTAGCTGAGGCTGCCGTGGAAGATCCCTGGGCTGCCGAGCCCGAGGGAGGCCCCGTGCTGACCGGCGCCTGGCCCGGTCCCCCCGGCTTCCACCCCCACCATCTGAACCTCGTCGTTTACGAAAGGATAGAACAGGCCGGCCGCGTTGCTCCCGCCACCTACGCACGCCACCAGGAGGTCGGGCAGGAGATCGTACTTGTCCACAAACTGCCGGCGGGCTTCCAGGCCGATGACCGACTGAAAATGACGCACCATGACCGGATAGGGGTGGGGACCCACCGCCGAACCCAGGACATAGAAAGTATTGTCCACATTCCGGACCCAGTCCCTCAGCGCCTCGTTCACGGCGTCCTTGAGGGTCCCTGCTCCCTGGTGAACCGGCACGACCTCCGCTCCGAGAAGTTTCATCCTTTCCACATTGGGAGCCTGGCGCGCAACGTCCTCGACCCCCATGTAGACCACGCAAGGAAGGCCGAAAAGGGCAGCGGCCGTCGCTGCGGCGACACCGTGCTGGCCCGCCCCCGTCTCGGCGATGATCCGGGTCTTTTGCATCCTCAAAGCCAGCATCACCTGACCGAGAGTGTTGTTGATCTTGTGGGCGCCGGTGTGGTTCAGGTCCTCCCGTTTGAGCTCGAGGACGAGGCCGGTTCCGGCGCCCGCGAACCGGGAAGCCGTGGTCAGGGGGGTGGGACGCCCGGAAAACTCCCTCATCACCTTGTCCAGTGAGCGGTTGAACTGTTCATCCGCCCTGGCGGCATCGAAGGCAATGCCAAGCTCTTTAACCGCCGGCATGAGGATCTCCGGCATGTAGCAACCGCCGAAGGTACCGAAAAATCCGTTCACATCAGGGTGATCATATCGGGATGTCACCGCACGCTCCTCCGTTATAATTGGCAGCCAATCGGGCCGCCCTTATAAATGATCCCATGAGTCCGGGATCCTTCATGCCCGGCCCGGACTCCACACCTGAAGCAGTATCCACACCGTAGGGGGCCAGGGTTTTTATGGCTTCGGCCACGTTGGCAGGGGAAAGGCCGCCCGCCACGAAAACCTTTCGGGTCCGGCAAAGATCCCGCGCCAGTTCCCACGGAAAGGTCTGTCCCGAACCCCCAAGGGTCCCTGGAACCTTCGCGTCCAGGAGGAACGCTGCCACCTCGTAATTTCCGAGCCCCTCCAGATCGGCAGCTTCACCGACCCGCACCGCCCTGATAACCGGGGTCCTGATCTTTCGGCAGTAAGCGGCGCTCTCACGGCCGTGGAGCTGAACCGCGTCGAGCCCCAGGAAATCAACCAGGTCGTTCACCACTCCGGCCTCCTCGTCGGCGAAAACACCCACTGTCGTCACGAAAGGAGGAAGGGATGATATCATCTCCCTGGCGGCGTAGGGGTTTGTGTACCTCCTGCTTTGAGGGACAAAGTTAAACCCCAGGATGTCGGCACCCAGTTCACATGCGAACAGCGTATCCTCGGGGCGGGTGAACCCGCATATTTTGATCTTGATGCACATCGGTTAATCTCGTGTGTGCGTTTGTGCGTAAGGCGTGATTGCGTAAGACCTTAGACACTTGCTCACATAGATCTCCTCCACATCCAATAACATCCTAAACCGTGTGTGCGTAAGTGCATAAGGCGTGATCGCGTCAGATCGTTCGCACTCACTCACGTACGCTTCACGCATCTACGAGTGATCCCGCTGCTACCATCTCCTGCAGTAGTTGGGCGGGATCGTCCGCAGTCACCAGCGACTCCCCGATGAGAACGGCATCAAACCCCGCCCCGGCCATCCGTGCCACATCCTCCGGCTTCCTGATGCCGCTTTCAGCCACCGTCTGAACCTCCTCGGAAAACCGTGGCGCCATTCGCTCTGATACCGCTATGTCAACCTCCAGGGTGACGAGGTTGCGGTTGTTGACGCCGATGAGGTCAGCGCCGGATGCTGCAGCCCTTTCATACTCCTGCAGGTCGTGGACCTCCACGAGGGTCCTGAGCCCGGCTCTCGCGGCCATGTCGAGAAAAGATCTCATTTCACGGTCGTCCAGCATCCCCACGATGAGGAGTACGGCAGACGCCCCGAGGGAGGAAGCCAGCTGGATCTGGTACGGGTCGACAACGAAATCTTTCCACAGGAGGGGCAGAGCCGTGGATCTTGCGACCTTTTCGAAAAGTTCCGGGCTGCCTCCAAAATATTGTTCCTCCACTACGACACTCACGGCACTGGCACCGGCGTCTGTGTACATGGGCGCCAGACGGAGCGGGTCCGAACCACCCATGAGGTCGCCCCGGGAAGGGCTGCAGATCTTGACCTCGGCAATGACCGCACACCCATCCTGCCCGGTCGGGAGGAACGGACGGCGATCCCGGCCCGGCAGCACCGGCAAGTCACCGTATCGCCCTTTCCAGGCTGTCACGTTCTGCCGGGCTGCGACAGCGGCCTTTTCCAGGAACCCCTTTTTCATCACGCCTCCTGAGTGCTGATCCTTATTACTCTTTCCAGAACCTCGAGGGCCTCTCCCGAATCCAGGGATGACGCTGCCATTCCGAGCCCCTCCTCGAGATCCGAAGCCAGACCGGCAACGACAAGGGCCGCCGCCGCGTTCACTGCCACGGCGTCCCTGACCGGTCCCTGCCCTCCCTTGAGTACCTCCAGGGAAATTTCCGCATTTTCCTCAGGCTTGCCGCCGGCCAGGGCCTCCGGCCTGTGGATGGCGATCCCAAGGTCGCCCGGCTCGAAGTTCTGGACCTGGATAGTGCCGTCCCTGTGGAGGTGGGCCACCGTCGTGGGAGCGCAAACCGAGATCTCGTCCAGGCCATCCTCGGAGGCGACGACCATGGCCCTGTCGCAGCCCAGTCTCCGGAGAACCCCGGCGATGGTCGGCACCAGTTCCATGGAGTAGACTCCCATGAGCTGCCGCCTGACCCCGGCCGGGTTGCAGAGGGGGCCGATGAGGTTGAACAAGGTCCGGATCCCCATCTCCTGGCGCACCGGAGCCACCATTTTCATGGCAGGATGGTAAAGGGGAGCGAAGAGGAAAGCGAACCCGGCCTCTTTCAGGCACCTGGCCGAGGCCTCGGGGGTCAAATCAATGCGAACACCCAGGGCAGTAAGCAGATCGGCGCTCCCGCAGAGGCTGGAGACCGACCGGTTCCCGTGCTTGGCGACCTTGGCGCCGGCCCCCGCAGCGGTAATGGCGGCGAGGGTTGAGACGTTCACGGTTCCGGCCCCATCCCCCCCGGTGCCGCAGGTGTCGATGGCATCGGCAAAGGCATCTCCGGGCAGACGAACGCACCGCGCCCTGAGGGCCATGGCCGCACCGGCGATCTCTTCCTCACTCTCACCCTTGAGCCGCAGGGCCGTAAGGAAAGCTCCGACCTGAACGGGACTCGCCTCCCCTTCCATGATGGCGCCCACAGCTTCCGCCATGGCCTCGGCATCAAGGTCGATGCCCTCCACGACCATTCCAAGTTTTTTACGCAGCATGCCGCAACCCTCCCTCCATCTTCAGGAAGTTCTCAAAGATCACCTCACCGCCAACAGTCCCGAAGGACTCCGGGTGGAACTGAACACCCTCTACGGTGAACAACCGGTGGCTGACCCCCATGATCTCTCCATCATCGGAAGAGGCCGTCACCGCAAGTTCCTCCGGGAGGGACCGTTTCTGTAAAACCAGGGAGTGATACCGGATGGCCTCCAAGGGGGTGGGAATCCCTTCGAACAGGCCGCGCCCGGTATGCCGGATCATGGAAGGTTTACCGTGCATCAGTCTTTGGGCGTGGACAACCTCTCCCCCGAACACCTGTCCGATGGTCTGGTGTCCCAGACAGACCCCCAGGACCGGTATCCGGCCGGAGAAAGCCCTGACCGCTTCGATGCTGATCCCCGCCCCGTCGGGCCGCCCCGGGCCGGGCGAAATGACCAGATGGCTTATACCCATCTCTTCGAGCCCGGACAGGGTAACCCGGTCGTTACGTACTACCTCGACACCTTTGGCATCCGGGGTCATGGTACAGATGGCCTGGTAGATGTTGTAGGTAAAGGAATCGTAGTTGTCGATGATGAGGATCATGATATGCCTCCCTGTGGCATACAATTGGTGCCAGGTCCCAGGTGCTAAGAGCTAAGTGTCAAGACAAGCGCGATCTACCCAGGACTTAGTACTTAGCTCTTAACTCTGCTTTCGGTAACGTCTGAATTATTTTTCAAACGAGACGTTGCCGAAAGCCTTCACCATGGCCGCGGCCTTGGCGGTGATCTCGTCCCGTTCCCTTTCCGGGACCGAGTCCGCCACGATGCCCGCCCCGGACTGGATGTAAGCCCTGCCTGCAGAATAGAAGACCGAACGGATAGTGATGCAAAAATCCATGTTGCCGCGGACGTCGAAATAGCCCACGCCGCCTGCGTAAGGCCCCCGCACAACCGGCTCCAGTCCCGCAATGGCCTGCATGGCCCTTATCTTGGGCGCGCCGGAAACGGTACCGGCCGGAAAGCAGGCCCTCAGGACGTCGTAGGAATCGTACCTGCCGTCGATCCGGGAACGCACCTCGGAAACCAGGTGCATGACGTGGGAGTAACGCTCAACGAGCATCCTCCTGGTTACCTGAACGGTTCCCGCCTCGGAAACCCGCCCAAGGTCGTTCCGGCCGAGGTCCACGAGCATGGTGTGCTCAGCCCGCTCCTTGGGATCGGACATCATCTCCTTTTCCAGTGCCAGGTCCTCCTCCTCGTTCCCCCCCCTTCGCCTCGTTCCGGCTATGGGGCGGACCGTGAGGATATCGCCTTCCCTCCGCACCAGGAGTTCCGGAGAAGCACCCAGGAGGACCCCTCCGGGCATCTGGAGGTAAAAGTGGTAAGGTGAGGGGTTAAACACTGCCAGGGCGCTGTAAACCAACTCGGGCGGCGGGGCCGGATCGACCTCCCAACGACGGGATATGACCACCTGGATGAGTTCCCCGTCATGGATCAGTTCCTTGCACTTTGCCACGGCCTCGAGGAACTCCCCCTCCTCAAAAGTGGTCCGGGCCTCCCTTTTCTCTTCTCCCTGATCGGATGGAGCCGCGACATCCACCTCTTTCAGTCTTCGTACCGCCTCCAGAACAAGGTCCCGGGCGCCGGCCCTGTCACCTGAAAGGGCCACCAGTGTCAGACGCCGGGAGGCGGCGTCCTTGAGGACAACCAGGGATGGCAGGTAGAAAAACGTGTCCGGGAGGTTGACGTCATCGATACCGGCCCTTGGGATATCTTCGAACAGCTCAGCCGTCTCGTATCCCAGGGAACCGATCCAGCCGGCCGCGAACCGGAAATTTTCAAGCCCGTGGGGCAGATCCACCGCGGGCTCCAGATCGTGGATGAACTGGAGAGGATCGGCAACGTCAGTGACGACCTCGTTTCCCATGTCATCGTTGACGGTATAACGGTGCCCCTTGCCGTGAACCGTCAGCAATGGCCGCGCCGCCGCTATGCCGAACCGGGCGTATTTTTCCGTACCCTCCCGGCTTTCCAGAAACCCCAGTGGACCGAAGGGTTCAAGCGCGGCGTAGATTTGGGGCATCTCACCAAGTTCGTAGGGAAGTTCCGCTGTCTCCCCGACAAGCGACAATTTCATCCGGGCGATCTCCATCTTCGATCCGGGCGCCATTCCCAGGCGCGGCCGGTTATTGACCTTCCGCCATTTTATCTACCAGCAGCCAACGGGGCCGCTGATTGCGCCAAAAAAAAGCCGCGGGTCCTGTAGGGACCCGCGGCTTTATCAGCTCTTGTTCACTGCTACTTCAGCAGCGCGGACCCTCCCCTGCACTTGGCCCAGGCCACCACCAGTAAAAACTTGAGATGCAGCTGCTGATGTGTCTCATAACAGGTTAGATTTATCAGAACAGGCGCGGAAAGTCAACGCAATCACAATCCCGGGACCATCCTCTCTCTATCATGTGGCCGCTACCATGTGACCGGTACTGAGCGGAGCACCCTCCACCAGTCTGACCCCTCGAGCTCCCACCATGAGCAGGATACCGGTCATCTCGGACCAGTCCCTGACCACCAGAGTGGGATGCCAGAGCCCGTTGACCATGACGGCATGGTGAGGCTGCAGGATGAGAGCGCAGTCGTCCGGTATCCGGACAGACTCGTTGTAGGTCACCCAGTAAGGGCCCTGAACCAGGTCCCAGTGTCCCGCCTGATCGCCGGCCGCTTTTCGCGCGGGCCTCCTGATCCTCCGGGCCAGATCCTCTTCCCCGGTGTCCCGGGCGATGCGCCCCTCACCTGCGATCTGCAGCACATCCAGGACTGTGAGGGTCAGCCGATCACCACTGGTCTGCTCATCAGTGTCCACGGCGAACCTGACCAGCTTTTTCAACTTGTCCGATCCGAGAAATTTCATCTTCGGCCCCTCCCTTGGAGCCTGGCGGAAATCCACACACAGACTCCAAGTTGCTGTGGCATCCATCTTGAAAGGCGTTATATCGGATGGATCAGTAACTGTCCATCGGGGTGGGCAAGCCACCCGCCATCTGTCATGCCTGTCAGCGAAAAGGTACTTCTGTCCAGAATGCAGCAAAGATCAGGTATCCGCAACCTAATCCCGATTATCGGCCGCAAGGCAGCCGAGGAGTTCCTGCGCCGACACGAGCTGAAGGACCTGCTCTCCCTGGACCGGAAAACACTCCTGCGGATAAGACACGTCGGGCCCCGCCGCGCCGAAGCGATCCTGTCCCTCCCCAAAATTTTCCGTCAACTGGCCAGCGCTCCGGTAGAAGGCCGCTCCGTGTCCTGCAGCGGCGATGTCTACCGGCTGTTCGAGGCCCGCCTCGGCACCCTGGTCAAGGAGCACTTCCTGGTCCTGACCCTCAATACCCGCAACATCATCCTTTCCGAGGACCTGTGCGCCGTGGGCAGTGTGAACACGGTGCACATCCACCCTTCGGAAGTGCTCCGGCAGGCGGTCATCGAAATGGCTCCCAGCATCCTTTGTCTTCACAATCACCCTGCCGGAGATCCTTCCCCCTCCCCCGAAGACCGAAACCTTACCGAAAGGATCGCCAGTGCCTCGGCGCTCATGGGAATCCGGTTCCTGGACCACATCATCGTGGCAGCCGGGGCCTATTACTCTTTCTCGGATGCCGGGGAATTATAGCGCAATTTCACATTCCAAATTTCAAATTCCAGATAGGGACTTACAACACTGATCTTCTTTGGAACCTGAAATGTGGAATATGAAACGGGCTTCTCCTTGGCAACATTACTGGTTCACTGTATATTTGTAACATCATAACATCCCGAAACCTGTTATCTGCATCGTCTGACCGTATCGATTCTGCAGGTCAGCGGCGTGTTGAGGTTTCCCGACCCGCCGCCAGGAGAGTAAAAGTGGGCCCAGTGAGGGATCAGCTCAACCTGATCGCCAGGATCACACGACTCATCAGTGATTCTCACGACTTTCGTGAGACGGTGGACAACATCGTCGCCATGGTCAAACAGGAGATGCACACCGACGTCTGCTCCCTTTATCTTTACGACGAGGAGAAGAACAAGCTCGTCCTGGTGGCCACAGAGGGACTGGAAAACTCGGCCATCGGCAGGGTGGACATGCCCCCCTCGGAGGGCCTGACCGGCCTTGTTTTCGAGACGAAGACCCCGCTCGTAGTCCAGGACGCCCACCAACACCCGCGTTTCCGTTACTTCCCGGTGACCAGGGAGGAAAAATACAGGACCTTTCTCGGGGTACCCCTCATCAGCCGTGGCAGTCCGATAGGAGTCCTTGTCGTCCAGGACCTCGAAAACCGGGCATACAACGCCCAGGAACTCCAGTTTTTCAACACCATCGCGGGACAGGTCGCCGGTGTGGTCACCAACGCCAGGCTCCTCAGGGAGCTCTCCGTAGGAGGAGCCTCGCCTCAACCGTCCATGGAACCGGCGCGGCGTTCCCTGGTGTTCCATGGGACTCCGGCCACTCCCGGCATTGCCATGGGACCGGCGGTCCTGATGGAGACCGATGACGATCTCCATTATCTGGTAGAGGAACAGACAGAGGATATCGACGGCGAGAGAGAGCGGTTTACCGACGTGATCCTGGCCGGAAGAAAGGAGATCGAAGCTCTCCGGGAGCGTGTCCAGCAGCAGTTGGGCGAGGAAGACGCCTCCATCTTCAACATCCACCTCATGATGCTGGAGGACCAGGGGTTCACCCAGAAGGTCCTGGAGGTCATCGATACCGGGAGCACCGCACTTTACGCTGTCAAAAGGGTCATTGCCGGATACCTCAAGAGCTTCCTGCAGATCGACGACTCATACCTGAAAGACCGGGCCGTGGATATCGAGGACATCGGCCGCAGGATCATCCGGCTGCTATCCGACAAAACCAGGGACGGGATCCTTCACTTCACGGAAGAAGGTATCCTTGTCACGAGGCTCATCACTCCTTCTGACGCTGCCACCTTGTCCACCGAACTGGTTCAGGGTGTTGCCACCTCGGCCGGGGGCCACACATCCCACGCTATCATCCTGTCACGCTCCCTGGGCATCCCGTGCATTGTCGGGATCGACGAACTGCTCGAAGTGGTCCAGCCGGGCGATTTCCTCATCGTGGACGGAAACACCGGGAGTCTGTTCATCAACCCCGATGAGAACGTCATCAAGGAGTATCGCCGCCTTTTTGACGACTACACGAGGCACATTGTAGAACTGGTCGCGGAGAAGGACCTGCCGGCGGTCACCCTGGACGGATACAGGGTAGCGCTTATGTCCAACGCCGGACTCCTCTCCGACCTGAAGTTCGTAGACTATTACGGAGCAGACGGGATAGGCCTGTACCGGACAGAGCTGCCGTTCATGGCCCGTTCCATCCTTCCCACCGAGGACGAGCAGTACCGTATCTATCGCACCATGGTGGAGGGGACGGGCGGAAAACCGGTGAAGATCCGCACGCTGGACGTGGGAGGGGACAAGAACATCCCCTATCTCAACCTGCTCCGGGAGGACAACCCCTTCCTGGGGTGGAGGTCTATCCGGATGTGCCTGGAAAAAGCCGATATCTTCAAGACCCAGCTCAGGGCGATCCTCAGGGCGGCCCGCCACGGGCCGGTAAGCATCATGGTTCCCATGGTGTCCACCCTGGAGGAGGTCCTGGGGGTCAAACGGCTTATTGAGGAGACGAAACGTGAGCTTAAGAGAGCCAAGGTCCCCTTCAGTGGATCGGTGCCCGTAGGTCTCATGATCGAGGTGCCCTCCGCGGCCCACCTGGCAGGCAAACTGGCAAGGGAGGTCGATTTTTTCTCCATCGGCACCAACGACCTGACCCAGTACACCCTCGCGGTGGACCGGAACAACAAAAGGGTCGCACACCTGTACGATCCCATGAACCCCGCCGTGCTGATTCTCATCGCAATGACAACGAAAGCCGCCAGAGATGCGGGAATCCCTGTCGGTATCTGTGGGGAGATCGCCGCTGATCCCATCTGGACCCCCCTCCTCATCGGCCTTGGGGCCACCGAGTTCTCCATGAACGCGGCGTCCATCCCCCTCATCAAGCGTTCCATCCGCCTGGTCCGCCATGAGGACTGCCTCCGAGCCGCCCGGAGAGCCCTGAAGGCCGGCACCTCAGCCGAAGTCCGGCGCATCATGTCCCGCCTCGAGCAGATGATCAGCGAACAGGTGATGTTCAAGTCTTCAGAAATCGGCTGAAACATGTTTATCCGAGCCGATCTCTGAAGACAATTCCAGATTTCAAATTCCAGATTCCAGAGACAATCACGAAAACAAGCCTCATTTTGAGGGATTTTCACTGTAAACCGTGAAAAGTAAACCGGGGTGACAAGCGCAAACTTGAGGGTTTCTTTTTTGTGCGCCCGGGCGCACAAAAAAGAAACCCGGGATATCTCTATCCCGGGTCCCCCCCTGAAGAGAAGCGCCCTTCCCTTCAATGTGAAAGATTACACAACCTTTCCGGCAATGTCAAGGCGAACACGAAATCCAGGCGAACACGAAATCCCCACAAAAAAGAATCCGGTGGGGATTTCTCGTGAAGCAAAGGCCGCATGCAGGCGGAAAATCCGGTATGGCGGATCACAGGTCCTGGACGTTCATCCCGGGGCACTCAAGGCACTGTTCCACACGGCACAGGGCCTTCCGGCACCTCTCGTTACAGTAAAGCACCGTGGTCACGTAACGATCTCCCCTGTCGGGCAGCAGGGCCACAATGGTCCCCGAATCGAGTTCGGCCGAAAGGTCTATGGCCGCCTTGAGGGCCGCCCCACTGGACATCCCCGCGAAGATCCCCTCCTGATTCGACAGCTGCTTGGATGTCTCGTAGGCATCCTCGTCCTGGACCAGGACCTTCCTGTCCAGTTCCGCCGGCTCATAGATCCCCGGTACGATTGCCTCCGACATGTTCTTGAGACCCTGCACCTTGTGCCCCATCTTCGGCTCAACACCCACGATGGAAACGGAAGGCTTGACCCCCTTGAGGTACCTGGAAACGCCCATAAGGGTCCCGGTGGTCCCTATCCCCGCCACGAACCAGTCCACCTCCCCACCGGTCTGTTCGTAGATCTCAGGGCCGGTACCTGCCACATGGGCCTCAATATTGTCCTGGTTGTTGAACTGGTCCGGCATATAGTAGATCCCGGGAGCCTCTTCCAGCATCCGCCGGGCCTCTACGATGGCTCCGTCGGTGCCGTGGGCTTCCGGAGTGAGGATGATCTCCGCTCCGAGGGCCGAAAGCACCCTGCGGCGCTCGATGCTGACTCCCTCCGACATGGTGAGAACTGTCCGGTACCCCTTGCAGGCCGCCACCAAAGAGATACCGATCCCGGTATTGCCCGAGGTGGCTTCCAGGATGATCATTCCCGGTTTAAGCTCGCCCCGCCTTTCGGCTCCTTCGATCATGTAAAGAGCGACACGGTCCTTGACCGACCCCCCCGGATTGTTCCCCTCCAGCTTGACGAAAAGACGCACAGCCGGGTTGGGGTTCATCCGGACGAGTTCCACCATGGGCGTGTGACCGATCGTATCCAGGATCGTTTTTCTGTTCACTTGCTCCATCCTTTCCTTGCTGTACGGTAAGCTGTACCTTGAAGAAAGGCCTCGGCCCTGACAGCCACCTTTACGGCCGAAAAACCGCTTCAATATACAGGAGTTGGGTCGATTAGAACAGCCTCAGACACAGGTTTGAAAAAGGCTCTGATACAGGTTCAGGCACAGACTCAGACCCGGGAAAGGCCGGGCGGAAAGAGCAGGGCGAAGGGCGGGAAAAAGCAGGCGGGATGACTTTTCGATAACGTCGGCCGGGCACGTCTTAGTCACCTCCCCGGTGTGACGAAAACGGATGGCGTGACTCAGAGCAGGCACTAAGGCGCGGGATAAGCCGGATTACAGTGGGAAGCGCCCCGGTGAGCGCCGTAAAGACCAACGAGGCATGGAATTGCTGGTTACACCGGGTAACATAGGGTAAAATCCGGCCAACGTTGCGATGTGTTAAGGTTTATTTTGAATTTTGATGACTTCGCAAAAAGTCATCAATGCGCCCCGCGCGGGGCGCCCAAATCAATGACCCGCACCGTAAGTCATTGATTTGTGAGGAAAGGGAAAACGACGCTT
>JARGFV010000072.1 GCA_029210545.1 bacterium | reverse complement strand
GGCGTCCTGGGTAAGGAGAGTCGCCGTGATGTTGGAGGCGTACACCGTCCCGAATACCATGTCCGAATAGGTGAAGCCCATGCTGAGCCCGAAGGCGCCGAAGCCCGCACCGATGCCTGTGTTCCCCATGACATCCACTGATCCGGCATCCTCAAGCTTGTTGAGGATTGATATCTGGGTCGTGACAGTTACAGCAGGATCGTTGTAATCGTCGATGAGATCGATCATCCCGATATGGTCCTCGATGCGTACGGTGAGGTTCGGGAGCACAACGCTCATGGTCGTGTCCTCTCCGAGAAGAGCGGGGTTGTGCTGCACCGCGCCGATCCCTTCGCCGGCAGCGACAAAGGCGCCGCCCATGCCCAGGGCCCGCACGTCGGTGATGGGGAACGGAAAGGCCCAGGCGCCCGCGGCAAGGGTGAGGACGAGAGCAACGGCAAGAGTAAGCACAGCCAATCGTTTCATATGATCCTCCTTTGCTCCTTACGGAACATGTTTTTGAAATTGCCTGCATTGTCGGCTAATCGGGAATCAATTTCAAGGCCCGAAATCCGCTGATTGGACCTGTTCGGCCGGGGTTTCGATGTTGATCAACAACACATGACGGCGCCCGGGTCAGTTTCCCGGGCTGAAAACGGCGTCATCGACACCCCGGCCGCGGGCTGCCTATAACCAGCCGCGGATCCCGGGCTCGAACATCCCTTTGCCCACCGGGGAAAAACCGTGTAAACTTCCCGTTGAATCAAGCAGTCCAAACCCTCTGCCGGACAGGTGATCATGTGAAAGTCAGCACTGTCATGTCCAAAAAGGTCGCCACCGTCACACCCAGGACGACCTTGGTGACGGTCGTCCGCAGGATGTCCGGAAAGAAGATCTCCTGTGTCATCGTCCAGGACCGGGAAAAGGCCCTCGGGATCATCAGCGAACGGGACATCGTCCGGCATCTCGCCGCCAACGGGGGCAGCCTTGAGGGGATCACCGCCGGTCAGGCCATGTCGTCACCTGTCCAGACCCTCTACGCCGACACCACCCTGGACCGGGCAGTAACCCTCATGACGGAGAAGGGGTTCCGGCGGTTCCCCATCATCAACAGGCGCAGGAAACTCATCGGGGTCGTCACCCAATCGGACGTGCTGCAGGCTTTCGTCCGGGAGATCGAGACCGCCCATGAAAAGATGAAGGACCTGGCGATCCGGGACTGCCTGACAGGCATGTTCAACCGGCGTCTGTTCATGACCACGCTGGAAAAGGAGTACTACCGGTCCAAACGCTACGGGACACCCCTTTCCCTGATCATGGTGGACCTGGACGATTTCAAGCGCGTCAACGACGAACACGGGCACCAGTACGGTGACCAGGTGCTCAAGACCGTCGCCGAGGTCATCAAGAGGCGTATCCGGGACATGGATATCGCCGCCCGCTTCGGAGGAGAGGAGTTCATCGTCCTTGCCCCAGGGACCGAAATATTACCGGCGTGCCGACTGGCTGAAAGGCTGAGAGAAGGCATCGCCGAAACCGGGACCACGGCAAGCCTGGGTGTTGCCTGCTTTCCCAATAACAGCTCCCGTTTCCCGGACGACCTCATCCGGCTTGCCGACCTGGCCCTCTACCGGGCCAAGAAGAGCGGGAAAAACCAGGTCGTCACCTGGAACAAAGAGATGATGGAGAACAACAATGTCACGTGACGAGAACGGACACACCCTGGCGGTGTTTGTGGATTTCGAGAACATCGTTCTCGGGTTCAAGGGCCAGGGGGGCAAAGGGAAAAAATCGGGCAAGTTCGAGATCAAGCTGATCATCGAACGTCTGGTGGAAAAGGGCAAGATCGTGGTCAAGAAAGCCTACGCGGACTGGACCCGCTACGCCGACTACAAACACGCCCTTCACGAGGCGGGTCTCGAACTTATCGAGATCCCCAAACGCCAGATGGTCGGAAAGAACTCGGCCGACATCAGGCTGGTCGTGGACGCCCTGGACCTCTCCTGGGCCAAGGAGCACATCGACACCTTCGTCATCGTGTCTGGGGACTCCGATTTTTCACCCCTCGTCTCCAAACTCAAGGAGAACGGCAAACGGGTCATCGGCATGAGCCTGCAGGATTCCGCCTCTGCCCTTCTCACCGACAACTGCGACGAGTTCATCTACTACGAGGAACTGGAAAACCCGGTGGGGATACCGCCAAAGCTGGCCGAATCGATCCCGAAGGGGCGCAAATCGGCATTCCAGCTCCTGGTGGATTCCATCGTCGCCCTGGTCCGGGAGAACAAGGAGATCCTGTGGTCCTCCATGGTCAAGGAGACCATGAAGCGGAAAAAGCCCTCTTTTTCAGAGTCCGCTGTGGGTTACCGGACTTTCAGCGAGCTTCTCGAGGACGCGCAGAGGAACGGGCTTATCCGCCTTCGCCAGGACGAGAAGAGCGGCTCGTACATCATCGTGGGGTTCGGGAAAGAGGAAGGGAAGTAAACCGGGTTGCAGGCTCCGGCGGGACAAGTCCGCCTTCGCCAGGACGAGAAGAGCGGCTCGTACATCATCGTGGGGTTCGGGAAAGAGGAAGGGAAGTAATCAGTAATCAGTTGTCAGAACAAGCATAGAAAAAGGCCGGAGCGAAACGCACCGGTTTTTTTTGTTTTACCTCTGCACTTTGCACCCTGCACTTTGCACTCGGGATGGTTAAACCTTCCCGTCAGAGTTCCATGGAAGGTTTACCGTCCTGGTCCCATCCACGCTTTTCATAGTACATACTCAGGATCTTCTCGTACTCCTCACGATCGACGGACTTGCCGGCGGTGGGACCGGCGGGCACCGGGTCTTCCAGGGTCCTGCGGGGCGGATAATCGTCACTCCGGGTCACTCCCTGGGCGACGTTGATCGCCCGTGTGAGATCGTAGATGTGGTTGGAACGTGCCATAAGCTCATCCATTGAAAGGTCCACACCGGTGACCGCGGCAAAAAAGCGCTGATAATACTCTTCCGGGAACCCGAGCTCGATCCAGGGAAGCCTGCAGACACCCAGCATGTCGAACAGGGGCCTGACCGTCTGGTGGTAGATGACGAAATCGGCTTTTTCCTCCAGGCCCCAGCCGGTACCGTTCTCCAGTTCCGTGGCCACGGTCCAGGCCCTGGTGTGATGGGCACCGATGTCCGAGGTCCCGAAGCCAAGGGCCATGGAAATCGCGGCCCGGGCATCGTAGGCCGATTGCTCGAGCCCCTTGACATGGTTGACCACGCGGGCCATATCGGGCCACCTCGAGATAATGGACCTCGCCCCGCCGGCCAGGGTGTCGCCGACCCCCTCCCGCCTGGATATCTTTTCGATCAGTTCCAGGATCGGGTCCTCGTCACCCCACCCGATGGCCTTCCCGTCCAGGTCGCCCTCTGTAAGGAAACCCCGCTCGAGACCCTCAATGACCGCAGCGATAATGGACCCGGTGGAGATGGTGTCCACGCCCAGTTCGTCACACAGGGCGTTGGCCTTGAGAATAAAGGCGAAGTTGGATGTTCCCAGGTTGCTGCCCAGCATGGCGGCCGACTCGTATTCGGGGCCTTCCGTCACGGTGCCCCGGTACTTGCCCTCCTTGACGAGGCAGACGTTTCCGCACGTCATGGAACAGCCGAAGCATGCCGAATCGCCGATCTTGTAACGGTCCTCCATGACGTACCCGTTCATGCGGTCGGCCCTGTCGTAGATGGTTTCCTGGAAATTGCGGGTGGGCAGGATCCCCATCTTGTTGGCATAATCCACCACCGACATGAGACCCTGCTCCTGCCAGAAGCGGAAATACTCGTGGTTTTTCAGTAGCGCATACCCTTCCCTGGACGCCTCCATGAGGGCCGGGAGGTTGGCCACCGGCAGGTCCCTCGAGCCCCGCACCGCAATGGCTTTCAGGTTCTTGGAACCCATGACGGCGCCGATCCCGATCCGTCCGGCGTTGCGGCTCCAGTCGGTGTTGACACACGAATAGACAACGGCGTTCTCCCCGGCCGGGCCGATGGAAGCGATCTTCATGTCCTCGTCACCGGTCGCCTCACGGACCATCTTCTCCGCTTCAAGGTTGGTGGCGCCCGCCGCCCTCGGCATGGGGACGACCTTGATCTTGTCGTCCTCGATGGAAAGGAAGGAGAGCACCGGGGCGCGGCCCTTCAGGACGACGGCATCGAACCCCGCCTGCCGCAGCTCAACCCCGAAAACGCCCCCGATGCTGGAGTCACCGTAGATCCCCGTGGCGGGGGAAAGGGTGATGAAGGAGTTCTTCCCCGAGGAGGGCAGATAGACTCCCGTGAGGGGACCTGGAGCGATGACAAGGATATTCTCCGGGCCGAGGGGATCGACCTTCCCGTGCTTCTTGAGGTGGTCAGCCAGTATCCTGGCGCCGAACCCTCTGCCGCCGATGAACTTGAGGGCGAACTCCTCGTCAAAAGGCCGCACCGTACTTGTACCTGAAGTCAGGTCCACCTCGAGAATCCTGAAAAAGTAGCCGCCTTTAAGTTTCATCCTGGCCGCCTTTCTTGATCCTGGCGTACCGGAGGGTCTTTTTCTCCCCGCCGTCCATGTATTCCACTTTGCTCATCTTCGCGTAGTTGCGTGCCGCGGAAAGGCGGTGAGCCTGTCCCAGGATATGTTTTGGATGGAACTTGAGAGCCTCCTTGGGGCACGCCTGCACACACATGGGCTGCCCGTCGCACAGGTCGCACTTTAACGGCTGTTCCACTTCCTCGTGCAGGAACATGGCCCCGAAGGGACAGCTGGCGATGCACTGGTAGCAGGAGATGCATTTCTCCTCGTCGATCTGGACCACGCCGTTTTCACGGTAGATGGCGTTGGTGGGGCAGCCCTCTCCGCACTTCGGCACACCGCACTGTTTGCAGACGATGGGCATGCGGATGACAGGATGCGGATACAGGACCATGACCCGGATCCTGCTCTTCTTCGGGTTGTTGGCCCCGGCCCGGCCGACGCTGCAGGCCAGTTCGCAGACCTTGCACCCGGAACACCGTTCCGGGATCACTGTCAGGTGCATGGAAACCTCCAATGTCATTGCTGTTGATTAAAAGGCCACATAAGTTAGCAGAAACGGTTTCGATGTGCCAGATTTTAGGGGGGAGAGTTTACAGTTTTCGGTTTACTGTTCACAGTGAAGCACATGCATCAAAGAGCGCCATGAATGTAAAAGGTCCCTTGGCAAGCCGCTTTCCTATAGCCCACTTCAATCAAATTTGAATTTGCACACTGTTTTCTCTATAATCAGGGGGCGAAGTAAAAGCGATTTATCGTTCACCGCATACTGTAAACCGTAAACTTTCCGGGAGGAAATCCATGTCCAAAGTCATTATCTACGGAAAACTGAGCTGACCCTACACCGTCAAGGCCCGTGAGGCCTATGGGAATGAGGGGCGGGAAGTCGATTACCGGGACGTTGTCCAGGACTCATCTCTCCTGGAAGAGATGCTCAAGGCCGCCGGCGGCAGCCGCCGGGTCCCCGTCATCATCGACGGAGGAAAGGTGACCATCGGTTACGGGGGTACGTGAGGGGTGTGATTTTATCCGGCGGTCGCCGGGAAAAGGAACAAGATCCAAGGTCCAAGCTCCAAACCAGGGCTTCTACTTTATCCGTTCATGGGATTGAAGTTCCTGTCTTGGATTTTGGTTTTTGGATCTTGGATTTTGGATCTTGGTTTTTGGATCGCTTGAAAAAACTCAAGCTTTTGCCTGGATCACCCGTTCTACATTCTCCTCCCCCATCTCCCTTACCAGGACAAAGCTCTTGATAAGGTTCCGGTTCACGGCCAGGAATGAGTGGCTGAGGTTGGCGTTGTCGAAAACGTTCATGATGCCGGGATCGATAAAGGAATCCAGCTTGTTGGTCGTGCTCCAATCGGTGAGCATCCCGATGAACTCGCCCGTCTCGGTAGGAGCCATGGCCCGCTCGAGGCAAAGCTCCACGTTATCGGTTATCTTTCGCACCGAGATGATCCCGGCGACCTCCTCCACCGTGGAAAGCTCCATGGAAACGTAAAGGTTGATCTGGTTCCTGCGCTCATAATCGGCAAGCTGGGACTTTCTCGCTGTGGGATCCACGTAGTCCCTCGCTCCAACGATGAACGATTTGTTCACGTGGTGGCCGTCCACCGTGCGCAAGATCCTGGAAGGCCCGTTGAGGACCCTGATGAGGGAGGCCGTATCGATCTGGGCGTTGATGATCTTCTTACGGTATCTTTTGAGCTCTTCCATCTGGTGGATGCTGATGGGGTACTCCGGGAAGATTGTGATGTATTTCATAGGTGCCTTTCTGTCGCTTCGTTCAGCCCGTCTGGCACTTGTTACTCACAAATCGCTGCTTCGGCATGTTTTCAACAGGCAGCGCGAAGAGCAAAGCGCGATGTGCGAAGTGAAGGCTTGTCCTTCGAGCTTCGCTCTTTGTACTTCGCGCGGGCCTCTTTGGCCCATATTTACACCCACGACAGGATCGCCGTTCCGGTCACCACGAGGATGAGGCCCCACAGCCTGAGCCCCCGGTCCGAAATGGAGGTCCAGGTCCTGATGAGGGGAGCGACCTTTGCCTCCTCGCCCACGAAGATGAAGATGCCCATCCCGCCGACAAGCAGTCCAAGGAGGAAAAGGAACCAGACCACCCCGCTCCAGAAGCTGGCCACTGCCAGCAGGATCCCGAACACGGCGGCGGCGACACCCCAGAGACGGTAGTTGCCGCTTTCCAGCCAGGACTGGCTCAGCTCCCGGGCCTTGTCGGTGTCGAGGATGAGAAAACTGCCTGTAACGATAAACATCAGCGCAACGATGTAAAGATACCAGGTCACGGCTCACCTCCCGGTGGATCAGTTTTTTTCGACATCATCCACGTCGATCCATGGAGCGCCACCGGTGGCATCGAACACGACACCATACACGTGGATTTTCTCGCCCTTTCGTGCCTCCAGGATCGTTTTTACAACCGTCTCATCCTCCCTGTTGACAAAAAGCCTCCATAAAACGATGCCTTTCACTTCAACCTGGAAATTGAGGTACTCGCCAACGTTCCTGGGGCTGCTGAACTGTGCTGTTTTTCTACCGACGCCAGGGCCCTCAACGTACACCGGCAGCGCGCTTTGCAGGTAACAGGAAAATTTGATCTTCTTCTCCTTATGACTTCGAGGATATCTGGCCACCTCCTCGAGGGTGGTATTTTCATAGATGGAGAGTAGTTCACTGATGCGTTCCATGGCCCCGTCAACATTAATGTTGTCAGGGTAGTTTGAGACGAACCATCGGTAACAGCTGATCCGGTCCATACTCTTGACCGGCTGGTAAAAAAGATCATCCCTTCTTCTCAAAGCATTCCTGACGTAGTAATTTTCCGGGTTCTTCTCGATAAATTCGTTCAGCGCCTGGGGTGTCCCCTGGAGTTTGTATGGCCGGTAAACGATGCCATCAAAAACACGCTGTGCTTCTTCGCGCAGTTCGCTGTCAGGATGGCTGGTGATGAAATTCCCGAAGGCCTCCTTGGATCCGTCCAGGTAGGCCTTGATAAAATCCCCGTATTCCCTGAGGTTGCTGAAAATAAGGATAGCCCCGCTTTCCCGGATCTGCCTCCCCACCGCATCGGGAAGCGGTTCACTGTGGATCTCGTCTGAGAAGATGTCCCTTACGACGATCTGGGATACAGGATCACCTGTTTCCGTGAAAACATACAGCACCTCTCCCTCCGTGAGAGAGTCGAGTCCGTTGCCTTCCCTGCTTATCTTCACTACCGAGGAAACAGAACTTAAAGTGGCGCCCCCCCGCATTAATTCACCGTAAGCCTCCGGGACTGCGGATGCCGTCAGGATGAGGGATAACAAACACAGGAACGCTACCCGTTTCATGCAGGGACCTCTGACAAAATGGACAATATCAATAGAAACGCCACATATGGTACGCAACCATAATAACTGAATTTGACTTGACCAACAAGAACACGAAATCCGGACTTCCGCCTTTCATTTGCTCCATGTTCTTTCAATACCTGATGGACTTTTTGCCTTGAGAACGACCGTTGTCGCTCCCCATCCGCCTGCCGTTTCCTCCGCATTCCGGTAATCGGCTACATAGTCCAGCTTTTCGAGGAGGGACCTGACGATCCGGCGCTGGACGCCCTTTCCCTTTCCGTGGATGATCCGGACCTGGAGTATCCCCTCGCTGCGGCAGACCGCAAGATACTCTTCCACCAGGTCGGCCACTTCCTTCGGCTGAAAAGTGTGCAGGTCCAGGACCCCGTCCACCGGTATCCGGACCGGCTCATCCGACACGGTATGCCTCAAGTTCGACCAGGCCCATGGGCCGGACTTCCAGGACGTTCTCATCGCCATCCGGGAACAGGACCCTGACAGATACGGGCTGATTCTTGTTCGGATCTTTTCCGTACCTGGCCGCGATGGAGGCGGCCATCTCTATTTCCTCTGACGGGGCCTTCGGATCGAGGAGTGTCAGGGGACCGGGAACGCCGTCGTGCTTGAGCAGGATGTCTCCCGGGCCCGCCAGGAGTTCGAGAGCTTCGTTGTCCTCCCGGTGCCGCCCCACCACTACCCTGGTGCCCCCGGGCAGCCTGAAATGTCTTCCATATTTCAGTCTTTCAACGTCCGTGGCGCCCGCATCCGGCATGTGATCGAAAAGGTCCCTGAGCCGGACCGAAAAACCCGGATCTGTGAGCAGGCACCCGCCTCCCGGGTTCGGGTACTCCTGTATTCCCCATTGGCCGGCCAGCTCCATCTGTCTCTTGCGCGACCGACCCTGGATGTCAAGGAGCGCCTCCCTGTCCACGAGCCCCATATTCTCCGGCTCGGTCCCGGGAAGCAGTTTCGCCGACAGGGGGCGCAGGAGAAGACCTTCGTAACCGGAGGTTTTTTCCACCAGCCCGAGGGCTCTGATATTCTGGGACATCGGCCTTTGGCCCAGGACTTCACCCGAGAAAAGAAAATCAGCATCGAGCTGCTTCATCAGGTCGCCGGCCCTGGCAAACATCATGGCGTGACAATCGATACAGGGGTTCATGTTCTTCCCGTAGCCGTACTTTGGCGCCTTGACCATGACGAGGTGATCGACGGTGATGTCCTCCACCCGGCAGGGGATACCAAGGCGCCTGGCTGCCGCTTCTCCCCGGGCGCTGCCGAAAAACGGGGTGGTGAAGATGACGGCTGTGACCTGGACACCCTGCCGCCTTAGAAGTTCCGCGGCCAGCATGCTGTCCAGACCGCCGGAGAGAAGGCCGAGGGCTGAAACGGTTTTGGATTCGCTTTTATTTTTCCGGGTCAATTCAGATCTCCGAAGAAAAGGCCATGGTGGCTGATCACTGATTACAGACTTAGACTAACTTTGCCCACAAGTCCAGAAAGGCGACAGGCTGATCCACCGCAGGGTACGCAGGGTAAAGCAAACCAGGTGAAATGTCCGGAGCATTTCACAAAACATTTTCCCCTTTGCTTTTAAACTTTGCGGAGCGGCCTTCCAGCCGGCCGCGCTGCGGTTAGATAACTTTTCGCAAAAAAATGCCCGGGCGGTTTCCCGCCCGGGCATTTGAGGATCGCTGAACTGCTTGCCCTACTTCTTGACGAAACCCTTGACAAAATTGGTCGTGACCGACTTGGGCCTCTCGATGGGAGCCCCGAGAGCCCGGTTGTAGATCAGCTGGGCCCCGACGCCGAGGGCGCGGGAAACGCTGAACAAGACGGTGTAGAAGGGGAACTCCTTGATGCCGAAGTGGTAGACCAGGGAGCCGGAGGCGGCGTCCACGTTGGGCCAGGGGTTCTTGGCCTTGCCCTGCTCCTTGAGGATGCCGGGCACCAGGTCGAACATCTTTGCCACGGTCTTGAAAACCGGGTCCTCCGGGATCCTCTCCTTGCCCCAGTTCACCTGGGCGACGTAGCGGGGGTCGGTGACCCTGAGAACGGCGTGGCCGTAGCCGGGGATGACCTTGCCGCCGTTGAGGGTGGCCCAGCAGTACTCGGTGAGCTGCTCGTCCGTGGGGGCCCCGCCGTACTTGTCGATCATCTCGAGGACGAAGGCCAGGCACTCCTGGTTGGCCAGGCCGTGAAGCGGTCCGGCCAGGCCAGCGAGGCCGCCGGCCAGGGAATAGTAGAAATCAGACAGAGCCGAACCGATGGTGTGACACGCGTGGGCGCTGACGTTGCCGCTCTCGTGGTCCGAGTGCAGGGTCAGGTACAGGCGCATGAGGTCGGCCAGGTTGCCGTCAGGATCAGGCAGGCCCAGCATCTTGGCCATGTTGCCGCCCCAGTCGAGGCTCTTGTCGTGGGGGATCAGTTTGCCGTCGTGGAAGCGGATCCGGTAGATACCCGCCGCCAGCTCGGGGAGCTTGGCGATGAGGTCCAGGACGTCTTCCATGGTGGACTCCCAGTACTCCGTTTTCTTGACGCCGGCGGCGTAGGCCTTGGCGTACTGGGAAAGGTTCTGCATCGCCAGGATGCCGACACAGATCATCGCCATGGGGTGGGAGTCCTTGGGCATGGCCCTGAGCACGTCCCAGACGTAGCCTGGCACACCTGATCTTGCGGTAAGGTCGGCCTGCAGGTCCTTGAGCTCCGCCCCGTTGGGCAGTTCACCTGTGACGAGCAGCCAGAAGATCTCTTCGGGGAGCTTGTCCGTGATCTCCAGAAGTGGAATGCCCCGGATGATGAGGCCCTTGTCAGGGCTGACCTCCGAGGTGTCGCAGATCATGCTCTTGATACCCCTCATGCCGCCGTAGGCCTGAGCAACAGTGGCTTCGGACAGGACGACATCTCCATAGCTCTTTACGAGCTCCCGGATGTCATCGCGAAGGGCGGGAAGGTCACCACCGAACTTCTCGTGCAATTTACCCATAACTAGACTCCTCTCCTGACTTTGACTGCTTCGCTTACCGGTTTGAGATCGATGCGAATGGTCCCCTTGTTTCATGACAGCCAGACCCGCACTGGGACAGGCCTTTATTCCTGGAAGGAGCACGGCTTCCGGACAATGTACGCTGAACCGTGCGCAGTGAACAGGCCGCCATCCATGGGGGCCGTAAGATTGTATACAAAATACCGTATAAACCTGCACATGTGCAAGTGATTTTTCACACGACCTGCCATAATACTTGACTCAAATGGTCACCTGTGGTTACTTTCACAGCAGGAAAGGAGGTTAAATGAAACGTCTTGAGGCCGGAACAACAGGGATATATACGATCACAGTGGACGAAAGTCACTTGGCGAGCACCATGGGTAATACGGGAGTGGACGTTCTTGCTACTCCCATGATAGCCCTTTTGTTCGAAAATGCAGCCACCGATGCCCTGGCTCCTGTCATGAAGGAAACGGAGATATCGGTGGGCACCTGGATATCGGTCAGGCATCTGAAACCTACCCCCCCCGGCATGTCGGTAACGACCACGGTAACCTTGAAAGAGGTAAAAGGGGTCCGGTACCTGTTCAAGGCGGTAGTCCACGACGAGGTGGAAAAGGTGGCCGAAGGCCATATCGAGCGCGCCATTATCGATACGGATCGATTCTACCGCACGCTTAACGAGAAGGTGGAAGGAGGAAGGAAGAATATGAAATAACAGGCAAAGCCCGGGAGCGTACGGAAAGTTTTTGCTCTTCTTCCGTCTCCCTCCTTCCCTGTTCCCTGTTCCTATATTTCCATGTTTACCCTTGAACCTTGAACCTTGAACCTTTAACCTTGGTTTCCAATGGACCCTACCCTTATAAGCTCCGAGATCCAGTTCCTGACCCTGCTGACCATCGCGGCGGGTATCGCTGTTGTGGTCAAGTATATCAGGCTGCCCTACACCATCGCGCTGGTCATGGGCGGCCTTTTCGTGAGCCTTACCGGGGTCCAGCCTTACCATCTCACCGAGGAACTCATCCTCTTTATTTTCCTGCCCCCCCTTCTCTTCGAGGGAGCTATCCATTTCGAACTGACCGACCTGCGCCGAAACATGAAGGCCATCGGCACCCTGGCCTTCCCGGGACTCATCGCCTCGGGTTTCCTGGCCGGGTACGCCATACTGAAAGTCACGGGCCTGCCCATGACCGTGGCCCTCCTGGTGGGAGTGATGATCACCCCCACCGACCCCATTTCGGTTCTGGCTCTTTTCAAAAAGCTGGGAGTATCCAGGCGCCTGTCCATGATCGTCGAGGGCGAGTCGGTATTCAACGATGGAACCGGCATCGTCCTTTACAGCGTCCTGTTGGGCATCGTAACTTCAGGCACCCTCAACATCGGGGCCTCGACCCTCCTTTTTTTCAAGGTCGTTATCGGGGGGCTCATCGTCGGCCTCGTCCTCGGTTACCTGGCGTTCCTCTTTTTAAAACGCCTGGACGACCACGTCCTGGAAGTGCTGATCACGGTACTTCTGGCCTTCGGGGCCTTCCTGGTGGCGGAGCACACCTTCCACGTCTCCGGGGTCATGGCCGTGGTTGCCGCCGGAGTCCTGGTGGGCAACCAGGGCGCGCGCCTGGCCATGAGCCCCACGACCCGCCTCGCCATCAAGAACTTCTGGGAGATCGCGGCCTTCGTCATCAACTCCCTGATCTTCCTCTTGATCGGCACCCAGATCCACCTGCCCGAGCTGTGGGCCATCTGGCCCACCATCCTGGCGGCGTTTGTCATCGTCACCCTCGCCAGGGCGGCGGCGTGCTATCCGTCCCTGCTCCTGCTCAACATGTCCGGAGAGAGGATCCCTGTCCGGTGGTTCCACGTCATCAACTGGGGGGGGATCCACGGGTCGATCCCCGTGGCCCTGGCACTGGGACTCCCCGATATCCCGGAGAGGGGGTTCATCGTCAACCTCGTCTTCGGGGTGGTTTTCCTCTCCCTGACCATCCAGGGGCTGACCATGTCTCCACTGGTTCACATGCTGGGGTTAGGCGGCAGGCTCGAAGAGGAAGAACAGTACGAACGTACCGTGGCCCGGTTAGTGGCGCTCAGCAAGGCTCTTGACGAACTGCGGCAGAAGCTTGCCTCCGGACGGGTGTCCAGAGCGATCCACGACAAGGTGGCGGGGGAACTGGAGGAAGATCTGAGGGTCGCCCGGTTCCGGATGGAGGAGCTTGAGACCGACCCCGCTGTCCAGCTTTCCTGGGAAAACCGTACCCGCCAGGCCAGCCTCACCCTGCAGAAGAGCACCCTCTACGAGATGATGATCCAGGGCAACCTCTCCCACGAATCGGCGGAAGAGCTGATGGGGGAGATCGACGTAGCCCTGGAGAAACTGGAAGGGGAAGGGAACTAGCCCGCATTATTCATGATGCAAATGAGATGTCAGCTAACTGTGTGGCAATTAAAGATAAATGGGAATGGCACTA
>JARGFV010000071.1 GCA_029210545.1 bacterium | reverse complement strand
GTGAACTCGGCCCTCCTCGACCTGGCGGTTGCCGAGGGCCAGGATCTTGAGCAACGCCAGGGTTTCCTGGTTCTGGTCGTAGCTCTGAACATCCTGAATGACCACCTTGGCCTCCCCGTTCTGCGTGATGATGAGCGGCTCACGCTTCTCCCCGAGGTTGCGCACTATCTCGGCGGCATTGGCTTTAAGGTAGCTGATGGATTTGATCTGACTTGAGTATTTCACTTAAGTTCCTCCCTGTCCGCGGGCCTGACGAGATTTCGCGGCACGCTGCTGACAGGACCAATTATAGTCCATATTCAGTTCTGTCACCAGAAAAAGTTCCACTTGCCGTGAATTTACCTGCTCTGAACTGAATTAGATGGTATCTCAATTTTCGGTTCATCCGGTTTATGCGTACCTGGGTGGTATCACCCCAGATCCTCAAAGCTGAATCACTACGGAGTCACCCTTCCCCTCGACAGGCTCGGGACAGGCGACATGCTCCTTTCGACAAGCTCAAGGCAGGCAGGGCAGACGGAGAAAGGCGGAGGAAGTCTTTAACCTGTGGTAAGGCTCGGGCGTACGCCGTCAATGCCCGTGATTTCACCACAGAGTTCACAGAGATCACAGAGAAGGGCGGATAACCATAGGGTGGAGGCTCTGGCGTGCGCCGTCAAGTCCCGGTAAAGCATTCACCACAGCTTGTCACGTCGTCTTGTCACGCCATAGCCGAAGGCGACGGCGGAAGCTTCAGCGAAGGCGCGTCCCCGCGTCTATTTATCCCTCTCGCTCGGTCGCTCAGTCGCCCATGCACCCACGCTCCCATGCTCCCCCTCCCGCGACACCATGGCCCCGTGTCTCTGTACCCGCGTCCCCGCGTCCCCGCGTCCCCGCGTCATGAGCAGCTAATCGCGGCTGGGAAGCTGTATCCCCATTTCCTGTAGTTCCTTTTCAATAATAGCTTCCCAGCCTCTATTAGCTGCCGGATTAGCCGGGCTCGGATGGGTCACCCTCCCCACCTTCACGTCCATCCCATCCAGGGCAGCAGTGCATCGGTCGTAGGCAAACTTTCCGATCCCGATAACGAACTCCGGTTTCAGCAGTTCGATCGTTCGCTTCGTCGCTCCATCGCACAGTCGGAACAGCCGCTCCTTGTCGGCCTTTTTCAGTTTGTCGGGTGTGACGTTCTTTCCCCCCTCGTCGAAGAAAGCCAGGGGACAGTAGTTGACGACCATGAACTGCCTGAAAAACAGGTCCGCTGTCTGGAAACGGTCCCGGGCCCACCCCCAGAGTCTTTTGCCGCTGACCTCGCTTCGCGTACAGGAAAACCCGTGTATGGGCCGTTTTGGATGAACCGTTTCAGGCTGTCCGACCTTTCCATCGATCCCCATCCACTCCCGCACGAAGCTGACCTCCCCGAAGGGCACGCCCGTCTGGAGCATCCCCCACGGACCGGGGTTCATCCCCACAAGGACAACCTTCCTGGGTGTGTTCCCGTACTTTTGGAAATATCGGGACAGGGGTTCCCGGGCATGGTCGGTTGGATCGTAGACGTAACTGATCGGTGGACTGAGATCGAGATCCCTGAGTTGGTCGCTCAAAGTGGTAGCAATATTGATAAGATCGTTGGTTGGCATTCTGACAATATAGGATATATGTGGGAAGCGGTCCACGATCTATTGAATCTCAGATCTCACATCTCACATCAAAACAATTCCGTGTTCCAATCAATAATTGCGGCAGTTTTCTGAGGTTTGAGATGTGAGATTTGAGATCATCCTTGACATTATGGATTGTTCCAGATGATCCGCCGGAGGATCCGCATCGTGTCCATGGTGGCATAGCGGACGGTTCTGAAAACAGCGGGTTACGTGTTCCTGAGCCTGTCTGCCGCAGGCAGGGGGGAACAATACCCGAAATCCGCGAGGAAGGCCCGTTTGGTCGGGACTTCGGGGCCGGCGGGTGGCGTCGATACCGAAAAGTCCAGGTACCAGGACCGGCGGTCAAAAACAGACCCCTCAGACACCCCGACCGGAGGCCGGCCAAAACCAATCTCGGATTTCGGGTCCCCCCTAACCCCTTGACAAATCTTGCCAATCCTATCAAAATACCATTAGTGTCAAGTTGCAGTTAACGGTTTGCAGGAGGGTTCATGCAGGTTGCCGCGCGGACATCACGGAAGATCAACTACGCCCTTCGCCTTCTTTACGGCGAGCAGCACCAGCCTCCTGCCCTCCTCGAATCACTCCAGCTCGACGAGCTCAAGAGCACTTTTCGACGTCGGGCCATGGAACTGCACCCCGACAGGGCCAACCTGCTGGGCCGGGATCCGGTGGACCTCAACGAACGGTTCAGGGATGTCAAACTGGCCTACGAAACCCTTCGGGAGCTTCTCACCGCCGGTCAGATCCCCCTGACGATGATCACCCACCAGGAGTGGTCTACACAGCCGGCCGACCCTCCCCCACCAGGCCCCGGACACTGTGCCGGGACCCATCATCAGGAGCCCGATACCGAAGAACATTCCAAAAAGGGTGCCAGCCCCTCAGACCATTACTGGGAGGCCGATATCCCCGCGAGCCGCCTCCTCTTCGGCCAGTTCCTCTACTACGCCGGCCTCGTATCCTGGCAGACTCTCATTTCGGCCATCACCTGGCAGCGCAGACAACGCCCTCCATTCGGCAGGATCGCGAAGATGTGGGACTATCTAACCGACGAGGAGATCCGGCAAATCATCGATTTCCGGACCCCGGGGGAGCGCATCGGTGAAGCCGCCCTGCGCCACGGATACCTTTCCCGGTTCCAGTTCAGTGCTGTGATGGGTTTCCAGAAGTGGATGCAGCGGCCTATCGGTGAATATTTCCAGGAGATCGGAATCCTCGAGGACGAGGAGATCCAGTACCTGGTGGGACTGTTGAAGAAACACAACCGGAGGGTTGAGAGGGGGATTTGGGTTCAGGGTTCAGGGTTTAGGCTGGACTAGGAAAATTCCAAACGAAAACAGCCCGGTTGAATACCCGGGCTATTTATTATTCCGTTTGGAATTTTCCTAGTCGATCTTCATAAAATGACTTTTATCAACCCCGCAGATGGGGCACTTGTCGGGCGCTTCCCCCTCAACCGTGTTTCCACACACGTCACAGACATAGTAGTCGGTCCCGGCAAGGTCTCCCATCGCCTCCAGCGCTTTCTGGTACAGCTCGGCGTGGATCTTTTCCACCGCGTTGGCGAACTCGAAGCTCATCCGGGCGCCCTTGTTGCCTTCTTCGATGGCACCCTCGATCATTTGCGGATACATGGCGGTGAACTCGTGGGTCTCGCCCCCGATGGCCTCCCTGAGGTTTTCTTCGGTGCTCCTGATCCCCCCGAGGACCCTGAGGTGGGCATGGGCGTGGACCGTTTCCGCAGCCGCCGCGGCCCTGAAGAGCCTGGCCACCTGGGTCAGCCCTTCCTGGTCTGCTTTTTTGGCAAAGGCGAGGTATTTCCGGTTGGCCTGGGACTCGCCGGCGAAAGCTTCTGCAAGGTTATTTGCGGTTTTGGTCATTGGATATTTCCTCCTTCTTCGGTCACGTTTCACTCTTTACGATTCACGCTTCACGATTCACGATTCACGCTTCACGATTCACGCTTCACCTTTCACCGCTTTTCAGTCAAAAAGGTTCCCTATCTCCTCAAACCCCTTTTTTTCGGCGACATCACGGGCGGTCTCATCCCGCTTGTTCTTCAGGGTTGGATCGGCGCCCTTTTCCAGGAGTATCCGCACCACATTGACCTGGCCGTTGGAGACAGCCGAATGAAGGGGCGTCCAGCCGCGGTTGTCCTGGGCGTTGATCTCGGCGCCCTTGTCCAGAAGGATCTTCACATCATCCTCATCCCGCGCGGCCGCCATGTGCAAGGAGGAAGCTCCCCCCGCCGTCCTGAGGTTGACATCGGCGTGTTTGATCAGGAGCCGTGCGATAACCTTGTTCGTCTCCATTTCAGCCAAAAACAGGGCGTTGTTGCCGGCATCGTCCTGGATATTGACGTCGGCTCCGGCCTTGACCAGGGACTCCACCACTTCGTGGTGCCGCCCCTGGACGGCTTTTATAAGAGGGGTTGCCCCGTCCAGGTTCCTGGCATTGACGTCGGCGCCGTTTTTGATGAGCAGGTCCACCGCCTTTGCATGACCGTTGATGGCCGCAAGGTGCAGGGGGGTGAATCCACCGCTGCTCCTGCTGTTGGCAACGGAGGGATCCTTTCTGATCAGGGCGGCCATCATATCGACGTCACCCCTGTTGGCGGCAGTGAAGATCTCGTAACCGGCCATGGCGGGAGTGCTGAGCGCTACGGCAAGGGCCACAACCAACAGATTCAATATTACTTTTCTAAGCATGCATTGGAACCTCCTGTTTATCCTTCATTACGGATAAAATAACTGTTTTGGCAGATAAAGCAAGGACCCGAAATCCGCAATTGGTTTTAAACGAACTGTCGGCAGCATGTCGAGGTTTCCGACGCACTGCCGACAGCAGTTTCCCTTGCGATCAGTCTTCTCCTGGATCGAAGATCTTCCCAGGCCAACGATATAATCGCCCCGCAAAATGGCTCAAAGAGGCTTTTTGCGAAGATGCCGACCTTTCGATCAGGACACGAGGGCTTTGATGTATTCCCGGTTGAGGCGGGCGATGAACTTGACGTCGATCCCCTTGGGGCACGCAGCCTGGCACTCGTAGTGGTTGGTGCAGTTGCCGAACCCGCACTTCTGCATGGACTCGAGCATGTTGTTGACCCGCTCTTTCGCCTCCACCTGCCCCTGGGGCAGAGCAGCGAACTGGGACACCTTGGCGCCGGTGAACAGCATGGCTGCCCCGTTGGGGCACGCGGCCACGCAGGCCCCGCAGCCGATGCACTCGGCGGCGTCCATGGCGTAATCGGCAGATTCCTTGGATACCAGGGTGGAGTTGCCGTCAGCAGCTGCGCCCGTTCTAACCGAGGTGAATCCACCGGCGGTTATGATCTTGTCCAGGGCACTGCGGTCCACGATGAGATCCTTGAGAATGGGGAACGCCCTGGCCCGCCACGGCTCGATATAGATGGTGTCATTATCCTTGAACTTGCGCATGTGAAGCTGGCAGACCGTGGTTCGCTCCTGTCCACCGTGTGGCAGGCCGTTGATGACCTGGGAACAGACGCCGCAGATCCCCTCCCGGCAGTCGTGGTCAAATACGATGGGCTCCTGGCCCTCCTTGATGATGTCCTCGTTGACAACGTCGAGCATCTCGAGGAACGAGTGGTGTTCCGTGATCCCCTTGGCAAGGTAGGTCTCGAAGCGGCCAGGTTTGTCGGGCCCCTTCTGTCGCCAGACGATCAGCTTCAGGGTCATCGTCTTGTGATCGCTCATTATTTATAGCTCCTTACCGCCAGTTCGACGTTCTCGAACTTAAGTGGCTCTTTGTGCATCTCGGGCTCGTTGCCGACTCCCTTGAACTCCCACCCTGCCGAATAGCAGAAGTTCTCATCGTCCCGTACAGCCTCACCGTCGTCGGTCTGGTATTCCACCCTGAAGTGTCCACCGCAAGATTCCTTCCTGTGACGGGCATCCCTGCAGAACAGCTCGGCAAACTCCATGAAGTCGGCGACCCGGTTGGCGTTTTCCAGCTGCTGGTTGAGTTCCTGGCCTGTCCCGGGGACCTTGACGTTCTCCCAGAACTCCTCACGGATGGCGGGGATCTTTTCGATAGCCGTGGTGAGGCTTTCCTCGCTGCGTGCCATTCCAGCGTAATCCCACATGACCTTGCCCAGTTCACGATGGAAATCAGCAACGGTTCGTTTTCCATCGATGGACAGAAGTTTATTGACAACTCCCTTGGCCTCGTCGATGGAGGCCAGGCACTCGGCAGCGTCCTGCTTGAGCATACCGGGTGTCGTCTGGGCCAGGTAGTTGGCGATGGTGTACGGAATGACGAAGTAACCATCGGCCAAGCCCTGCATGAGGGCGCTGGCGCCGAGCCTGTTGGCACCGTGTACCGAGAAGTTGGCCTCGCCCAGGACGAACAGCCCCGGAAGGTTGCTCATGCAGTTGTAGTCCACCCAGAGGCCGCCCATGGCGTAATGGGGGGCCGGGTAGATGCGCATGGGAACCTTGTAGCCGTTCTCTGCGGTAATGAGTTCGTACATCTCGAAAAGGTTGCCGTAGCGCTCCCGTATGGTGTCTTCTCCCAGCCTTTTGATGGCGTCGGCAAAGTCAAGATAAACACCGCGGCCGCCCGGTCCCACACCGCGGCCGTCGTCACACTGCTCCTTGGCGGCCCGGGAGGCGATGTCTCGGGGAGCCAGGTTACCGAAGGAGGGGTACTTCCTCTCAAGGTAGTAATCCCTGTCCTCCTCGGGGATATCTCCGGGAGCACGGTTATCGCCATGGTTCTTGGGAACCCAGCAACGTCCGTCGTTGCGCAGCGATTCGGACATGAGGGTGAGCTTGGACTGGTAATCGCCGGCCTGGGGAATACAGGTGGGGTGTATCTGCGTGTAGCAGGGGTTGGCGAAGAAGGCACCCTTCTTGTGGGCTGCCCAGTTGGCCTTGACGCTCTGGCCACGGGCCATGGTGGACAGGTCGTAGACGTTGGCGTAGCCGCCGGTGCACAGGATCACGGCGTCGCCGACATGTGTGCGGTACTCACCGGTGATAAGGTCCCGGATGGTGATCCCCTTGGCCTCGCCGTCGATGAGGACCAGGTCCAGCATCTCGGTGCGGGGGTAGATCTTCACCGTGCCGGCCTTGACCTGCCTCATGAGGGCCGAGTAGGCGCCGATAAGAAGCTGCTGTCCCGTCTGGCCCCTGGCGTAGAAGGTCCTGGAAACCTGGGCGCCGCCAAAGGATCGGTTGTCCAGGTAGCCGCCGTAATCCCGGGCGAAGGGAACCCCCTGGGCCACGCACTGGTCGATGATGTCGTTGCTCACCTGGGCCAGGCGCCACACATCGGCCTCCCGTGCCCTGAAGTCGCCGCCCTTTACGGTATCGTAAAAGAGCCGCCGGATACTGTCGCCGTCGTTGGGATAGTTCTTGGCGGCGTTGATCCCGCCCTGTGCGGCTATGGAATGGGCCCGTCGCGGGGAATCCTGGTAACAGAACGCTTCCACGTTGTATCCCAGTTCCCCCAGGGAGGCGGCCGCCGAGGCTCCGGCAAGACCGGTCCCGACAACCAGCACCTTGTATTTACGCTTGTTGGAGGGGTTCACCAGCTTCATGTCGAAGCGGTGTTTGTCCCAGCTCTGTTCTATGGGTCCGGTCGGACTTTTTCCGTCGAGTATCACTTTTAGACCCCCTTAGTTCAGAAAGTGCGCGGCAATGAAAACCGGGATCGCACCGAAACCGACGAGGAAAACCGTTGCCAGGAGTGTGGCGGCCAGGTTGAACCTCGGCAGAGTCTTATCGTTGTTAAGACCGATAGTCTGGAAGATGCTCCCGATGCCGTGGCTGGTGTGGAGGAACAAAACAGCCATGGCCAGGACATAAAGAACCGCCGGCAGGATATTGTACATGCCGACAACCATCATCGTGTAAACGTCGGGCCTCCCGTGGGAGTCCATGATCTGAACCACACCGGGAAGGGCCTTGATGGTGAAGTGAAGCAGGTGAAGAACGAGGAAGACCAGCAGTGCCAGCCCGGTCCAGATCATGGTCTTGCTGGCAAGGGTGATCTTCTGCTGTTTCTTGACCGCGTACTTGCCGGGGTTGGCGCCCCAGTTTTCCAGGGTCAGGGTGATGCCGAAAAAGACGTGGACGCAGAGCATGAAGAGCATGAAGGCTCTGAACGGCCAGACCACGACGGGGAGTCCGTGGAGATGCTCCGCGTAGGCGTTGATCCAGCCGGAACCCAACCAGATGGTCGAGTTTCCGACGAGGTGCGCCACGGCAAACAGCACAAGGAACAGGCCGCTGACCGCCATGAGCACTTTCCTGCCGACGTTACTCGTAAGTAAGGACATGGCACCTTTCCTTCAGAGGGGTAGTAATGTTGAAAAACCGCTTTGATCCGGTGTGAACCACCGGACGACCCGGGCGAGCCCCTCCAACCGATTAATACAACCGCTCCCGCCGGACACGCGATCCGCACCGCTGATGAACCAGGGCGCAGGACTATTAACAGAAACTTATCTGGTTTGTATAGAACTTGTGAAAAGTCATGTCAAGTTACACAATACGGCACCACCGCCAGTGGTTCCATATCGTTTAAATATTATGCAAAAAACCTGGCCCGGACTATCCGTTTCAGACTCCCGGCTTAAGTTTTTCGAAAGGCAATTCAGCGAAAAACGGAAAAGCATATGGCATATTTGGTAGATAGCCATCATATTTCACCTGCTAAATGCCAATTATTTCAGGAAAACATCCAAAATAAGGGGCATTTCGAAAAACTCATCGCAACGTGTCGGTAAAGTCCGGCACGTTGCTAGGCAACCAGTTCGTACCCCAGTTTCAAGGCCCGTTTGTTGATCTCTTCCGTACCTTTCGGAACCCTGCTGAGGACAGCCTTTTCAACACTCTCGTATGAAACGCTGTCCACCAGGCCGGCAATGGCTCCGAGAGCCACGATGTTGGCCACAAAGACCTTGCCCACTTTCTCCTTGGCCGTGTCAATGATGGGCAGGTGATAGATCTTGTAATTCCCTTTCGGAAGATCGGTGACCATCCTGGAGTCGGCCAGTATTATCCCCCCGTCCTTCAGGTCTGAGTAATACTTGTCACACGATTCCTGGGTCAGGGTCAAAAGCAGGTCGATGCTGGTCGCCTTGGGATAGTCGATATCCCCATCGGAGATGATGACCTCTGACTTGCTGGCGCCGCCCCGGGCCTCCGGCCCGTAAGACTGTGTCTGGACGGCGTTGATCCCCTCGTAGAGAGCAACGGCCTCGGCAAGGATCACTCCCCCGAGGACAAGGCCTTGGCCGCCGGATCCGCTGAGACGCACTTCATACCTTTGAGCCATTGTTATTTTCTCCTATAAATAAAAACCAAAGGTTTTTATTTTCCCTGGGCCATTTTGATGATCTTCTTGTACTCGTCGCAGTATTCGGGTTTTTCCTCCTGCCGGAAGACGCCTGTAAGGATCTTGCCCTCCTTTTTTTCGTCGGGCAGGTTTGCGGCCGCCTTGATGCCCACCGTGTTGTCCTTTAACCACAGGAGCATATCGGCGGCAGACCCCAGTTTGTTCCTTCTCCCATAAGTGGTGGGACAGGTGCACAGAGCATCGATGACGGAAAAACCTCTGTGGGTGATGCCGTCTGCGATCTGCCTCTCCAGGGGGATGGCGTGGTAGGCCGTACTCCTGGATACGTAGGTGGCTCCGGCACCCATGGCCAGCTGGACCACATCGAAGGCGTAATCCGGGTTCCCGTAGGGCGTCGTGCTGGCCAGCTTGCCGTGGGGCGTGGTCGGGGAGAACTGACCTCCGGTCATGCCGTAGATGTTGTTGTTGAAAACCACCATGGTGATGTCGATGTTTCTTCGGCAGGCGTGGATGAAGTGGTTGCCCCCGATGGCCAGGGAATCTCCGTCACCGGCGACACAGATGACGTTGAGGCTCGGGTCGGCCATCTTGACGCCTGTTGCAAAGGCCAGAGAACGGCCGTGGGTGGTGTGCAGCGTATTGAAATCCACGTATCCCGGCATCCGCGACGCGCAGCCGATACCCGACACGATGACCGTCCTGTCCTTGTCGAGGCCAACCCTGTCGATGCCCCTGATAATGGACTTCATGACGGTGCCGTGAGCGCAGCCCGGGCACCATATGTGAGGGAGCTTGCCGGGCCGCAGATATTTAATGTAGTCAAACGACATCACGCCACCTCCCTGATCTTGTCGAGGATGTTTTCCGGGGTAATGGGGTCTCCGTCCACGCGGTTGACTCCGGCCACTCTTGCACGGCCCTCGATACAGCGCTGGACCTCCTCGATCATCTGCCCGAGGTTCATCTCGGGGACGATGATGGTGTCGACCCGCCCGGCCATCTCGATGGTGGGGGCCGCGGGGTAGGGCCACAGCGTGATGGGCCTGAGGAAATCAACGGCGATCCCCTCTTCGGCCGCCATGGCGATGGCCGCCTTGGCCGACCGGGCGCTGGAACCGAAGGCCATGATGCCGACCCTGGCCCCCTCCGCCTGGGTGTACTCGTAACTTTCCAGGATATCCAGGTTCTCGGTGACCTTGGCCATCAGCCTCTCCTCCTCCGGCTGGACCAGGGAGGGCTTGTTGGTGGGGAACCCCGTCTCGTCGTGGTTCAGGCCGGTGCAGTGCCAGCGGTAACCGGTTCCGAAATCGGCCATGGGGGGGATGATCCCCTTGCTGGTGTCATACGGCTTGTACTCTTCCGGGGGACAATCCGGCCTCGGCCTGTCCCAGATCTCCAGCTCACCCTCTTCGGGGACGCGGATCTTCTCCCTCATGTGTCCGATGATCTCGTCGGTGAGCAGGATCACCGGTGTCCGAAGGCGCTCGGAGATGTTGAAAGCCCTCACCGTCTCGGTGAAGATCTCCTGTACGGAAGCCGGGGTCAGTACGATGGCGGGATGGTCACCGTGTGTACCCCACCGGGCCTGCATGACGTCAGACTGGCTGGGGCCGGTGGGCAGACCCGTGCTCGGGCCGCCCCTCATGACGTTCAGGATCACACATGGAACCTCGGTGAGGCAGGCGAACCCGAGGTTCTCCAGCTTCAGCGACATCCCGGGACCGCTGGTTGCGGTCAGGCTTTTCTTCCCGACAAGAGAGGCGCCGATGACCGAAGCCATGGCAGCGATCTCGTCTTCCATCTGGATGAAGGCGCCCCCAAGCCTGGGCAGGCGGCGGGACAGGATCTCTGCCACCTCGGTGGACGGTGTGATGGGGTAGCCGCCGAAGAACCGGCAACCCGCGTAAAGCGCCCCCTCCGCGCAGGCTTCATTTCCCTGGTAAAATACTTCTTTTCCACTCATCACTTTTTCCCCTTTTTGCCCGAACCGGCGACCTCGATGGCGAAGTCGGGGCACCTGACCTCGCAGAGCGTGCATTCGTTGCAATCCTCGATGCGGACAACGTGGACCTTGAAATCCCTGATCTCCAGTGTGGATGTGGGACACAGCTTCACGCAGATCTCACACCCCTTGCAGTATCTGGGGATGACGGTGATCTGACGACCTTCGTGCTCGGCGACGACCGTCTCCTCATTCCAGGCGTTTGCTTTGTTCATATTTGCCTCCGTTACCTGCCCAGGACTTCGGCTATCCTGGCGCCGATGTCGGCGGGGCTCTTGCTCACCGTGACACCTGCAGCTTCGAGAGCCTTGATCTTTTCGGCAGCCGTTCCTTTTCCGCCGGCTATGATGGCTCCGGCGTGTCCCATGCGCTTGCCGGGAGGCGCCGTCTGGCCGGCGATGAAGGAGACGACAGGCTTCTTCACCTCTTCCCTGATAAAGGCCGCCGCCTCCTCTTCAGCGCTGCCGCCGATCTCACCGATCATCACCACAGCGCTGGTTTTGGGATCGTCCTTGAAAAGCCTGAGGAGATCGATAAAGGTGCTGCCGATGATCGGGTCGCCGCCGATACCGATACAGGTACTCTGGCCGATACCAAGTTCCGTTAGCTGGGCCACCGCCTCGTAAGTCAGGGTCCCGCTTCTGGAAATGACACCCACGTCTCCCGGGATGTGGATAAAACCGGGCATGATGCCCATCTTGCACTCCCCTGGAGTGATCACCCCGGGACAGTTGGGGCCGACCATACGCACGTTATGGTAGCGAATAGCCTCCTTGGCTTTGACCATGTCTATGGTGGGGATCCCCTCGGTGATGCAGATCACCAGGTCGACGCCCGCTTCGGCCGCCTCGAGAATGGCGTCGCCGCAGAAGGCAGGCGGCACGAAGATGAGAGCAGCGTTGGCTTTCTGCTCCTCAACAGCCTTCGCCACCGTGTTGTACACGGGGATGCCGTCCATCTCCTGGCCGCCCTTGCCTGGGGTCACCCCGGCCACGACCTTCGAACCGTACGCCACACACTGTCTCGTGTGGAAGGTGCCTTCCCTTCCCGTGATGCCCTGCACCACGATCCGGGTATCGCTGTTTACCAGGATGCTCATTACGCACCTCCCTTGCCGGCCGCGGCGACGGCCTTTTCAGCGGCGGCCTTCAGACCCTTGGCCGTTTGGAACCTGAGTCCGGACTCCTCGATGAGCCTCAGCCCCTCTTCAGCGTTGGTACCCTCGAGGCGGACGACAACCGGGACTTTGAGGTCGATGTTCTTCGCCGCGGCAATGACCCCCTGGGCCACGATGTCGCAGCGGACGATGCCGCCGAAGATGTTGACGAGGACCGCTTTCACGTTGCTGTCGGAAAGGATGATCTTGAAGGCGTTGGTCACCGACTCCTCGTTGGCCGCGCCGCCCACGTCCAGGAAGTTGGCCGGCTCACCTCCAGCCAGCTTGATGATATCCATTGTAGCCATGGCCAATCCGGCGCCATTGACCATGCAGCCGACCTGGCCGTCCAGCTTGATATAGGAAAGGCCGTGCTCGGAGGCCTCGATCTCGGAGGGCTCCTCCTCGGACAGGTCCCGCAGTTCGGCCAGTTCCGGGTGCCGGTACGCGGCGTTGTCGTCAAAGTTGAGTTTTGCGTCCAGCGCCATGACATCCCCGTCACTGGTCACGATGAGAGGGTTGATCTCAGCCAGGGAGCAGTCCTTTTCCACGAAAAGCCTGTAAAGCTTCATGATGAAGGAGGCGGCGGCAGAAGCGGTCTTGCCTTCCAGACCCAGCCCGTAGGCCAGGTTCCTGGCCTGATAGGGCATTAAGCCCATGCCGGGGTTGATAAACTCCTTGAGGATCTTCTCGGGAGTCTCGGCTGCCACTTTTTCGATCTCCATTCCTCCCTCGGTACTGGCCATGAAGGCGACCTTCTCCGAGGCCCGGTCCACTACCATTCCCAGGTAGAGTTCCGAAGCGATGCCCACAGCCCCTTCCACGAGGACTTTGCCCACGACCTGCCCTTCGGGTCCTGTCTGGATGGTGATGAGAGGTTTGCCAAGCATTCCCTCGGCTGCCTTTTTCGCCTCGTCCGGGCCGTCGACCACCTTGACACCACCGCCCTTGCCGCGGCCTCCGGCGTGGATCTGGGCCTTGACGACCACCTTGCCGCCCAGTTCACCGGCAATGGCAGCTGCCTCGTCGGCCGAGGTGGCGACTCTGCCTCCGGGTATGGGGATACCATACTCCTTGAGGAGCCCCTTGGCCTGATATTCATGGATTTTCATGAGGGTACCTCCGTTGGCCCGATCAACAATCGACCAGGTTGTCTGGGTTCCTGTAAAGCTTCCACTTTCCAAATGACCCGGTACGACCGGGCCAGGAGCTAGGTTCTAAGATCTAGGTGCCAAGTATGATCTCCTTAGCACCTAGTTCCTAGCTCATAGCACCGATTTTGATAGGGTCGCAAAAAGTCCAATCCGGGACTTTTCGCTCCACGGAAAGGGAAAAGCGTCGTTTTCCCTTTCC
>JARGFV010000070.1 GCA_029210545.1 bacterium | reverse complement strand
CTCCACGTGGGCCGTGGCGATGGTGATTCCGCGCTCACGCTCCTCGGGAGCCTTGTCGATCTCGTCGAAAGGCACAAAGGTCGCACCGCCGGAATGGGCGAGACACTTCGTGATCGCGGCCGTCAACGTCGTCTTGCCGTGATCAACGTGACCGATCGTCCCAACGTTAACGTGCGGCTTGGTCCGCTCAAACTTCTGCTTGGACATCATCTCCTCCTTGAGTGGTCAGCTCCTGAAAGATCTTCAATTTTTCAGGCAACGCCCGAGTGGGCGAGGACTTCCTCGGCAATGTTAACGGGCACCCGCTCATAGTGCGCAAAATGCATGGAGTAGGTTGCCCTTCCCTGTGTCATGGAGCGCAGGTCGGTGGCGTATCCGAACATGGCAGCGAGAGGTACGGTGGCCGTCACGATCCTGGCCCCGGCCCTTTCGTCCATATTCGACACCTTGCCGCGGCGGCTGCTGAGATCACCCATGACGTCTCCCACATACTCCTCCGGTACAACGACTTCCACGTCCATCACCGGTTCGAGGAGGACGGCACCGGCTTTCCTGGCGGCCTCCTTGAAGGCCATGGAGCCTGCAACCTTGAACGCCATCTCCGACGAATCGACCTCGTGGTACGAGCCGTCGAAAAGGCTCACCTTCACGTCGAGGACCGGGTAGCCACCCAGGATCCCCTGGTGGGACGCCTCCTCGACACCCTTCTGAACGGCGGGGATATACTCCCTTGGGATGACCCCACCCACGATGTTGTTCGTAAATACGATACCGCTTCCAGTCTCCCCGGGCTCCATCTCGATCCACACATGCCCGAACTGGCCGCGGCCGCCGCTTTGCTTGATAAAGCGGGCCTCGGCCTTGACTGAGGCGGTGATCGTCTCCCGGTAGGCGACCTGCGGTCGTCCGACGGTCGCGCCGATTTTGAACTCGCGCATGAGACGGTCGACGATGATCTCCAGGTGCAGTTCCCCCATCCCGGCAATGAGGGTCTGTCCGGTGTCGGGGTCCGTTGTTACCCTGAAAGTGGGGTCCTCCTGGGAAAGTTTCTGCAGTGCCGTGCCCAGCTTCTCCTGGTCAGCCTTGGTCTTCGGCTCGATGGCGATGGAGATCACAGGCTCCGGGAAGTCCATCTCCTCGAGAAGGATCGGCCGGTCCAGGGAGCACAGGGTATCCCCCGTCACGCTCTTGGAAAGGCCCACACAGGCCACAATGTCCCCGGAATAGACATCCTTGATGTCCTCCCTCTTGTTGGCGTGCATCTTCAGGAGCCTCCCGATGCGCTCCTTGCGACCTGAGGTCGCGTTGAGAACATAGCTGCCCGCCGCAAGGTGGCCGGAATAGATCCGGATAAAGGTCAGGTGTCCAACGAAGGGGTCGGTCATGATCTTGAACGCCAGGGCCGAAAAAGGCGCATCGTCATCGGCGGTCACCGTCAAGGCGTCGCCATTGCGTGGATCAATCCCGTTCATGGGCGGAGTGTCGAGGGGAGAAGGAAGGTAGTCCACAACAGCGTCGAGAAGGGTCTGTACGCCCTTGTTCTTGAAGGCACTGCCGCACATGACAGGGACGATGGCAAGTTCAAGGGTGGCTTTGCGGATGACCGACTTGACACGATCGACATCGATCTCCTCGCCTTCGAGGTACCTCTCCATGAGAGAGTCGTCCATGTCGGCCAGGGACTCCATGAGGGCCTCCCGCGCCCCGGCAACCTCGTCTGCCATTTCAGCCGGAATGGGGACTTCCTGTATTGCCGCCCCCAGAGTCTCTTCGTCAAAGATATACATGACCTCACGTACCAGGTCGATGATGCCGCGGAACTTGTCCTCGGCTCCGTAAGGGATCTGGATAGGGACAGCCGTCGCGCCGAGCCTGTCCCTTATCATCTGGACTACCCGGCCAAAATCGGCACCGGTCCGGTCCATCTTGTTGACAAAGGCGATCCTCGGAACGCGGTACTTGTCAGCCTGCCTCCAGACCGTTTCCGATTGCGGCTCGACGCCGCCAACGGAGCAGAACACCGCCACCGCGCCATCGAGGACCCTGAGGGACCTTTCCACCTCCACGGTGAAGTCCACATGGCCGGGGGTGTCGATGACGTTGATACGGGTATCCTTCCAGAAGGTGGTGGTGGCAGCCGAGGTGATGGTGATCCCCCGCTCCTGTTCCTGCTCCATCCAGTCCATGACAGCGGCGCCATCGTGGACCTCCCCCATCTTGTGGGAGACTCCAGTATAAAAAAGGATCCGCTCGGTGGTGGTCGTCTTACCGGCATCGATGTGGGCCATGATACCGATATTTCTATGATTTTTGAGTTGATACTGCCGTGCCACTTTTATTCAGCAACGCTGGGCGTTGACTGCCTCCTCTACCACCTGTAATGGGCAAAAGCCTTGTTGGCTTCGGCCATCCGGTGGACATCTTCCTTCTTCTTGATCGTATTACCGCGTTTGTTGGCGGCGTCGATAAACTCGTTGGCTAGCCGCTCCACCATGGTCCGTTCGGTGCGGGCCTTCGCGTTGGATATGAGCCAACGGATGGCGAGAGCCAGCTTCCTGTCAGCCCGTACTTCGATGGGAACCTGGTAGGTAGCACCGCCCACCCGCCTGGATTTCACCTCCAGGATAGGTTTCGCGTTCTCCACAGCACTTTTGAAAACCCCCAGGGGGTCCTCATGAACCTTGTCCTGGATGAGGTCCATGGATCCGTAGAAAATCTTCTCGGCCAGGCTTTTCTTGCCGTCAAGCATGAGGTTGTTCATGAACTTGGCAACGAGCTTGTCCTTGTACTTCGGATCCGGAATAACATCTCTCTTCTGGGCACTTCTTCGTCGAGCCATCTGCTGCCTCCGGTGTTACTTGGGTCTCTTGGTCCCGTATTTGGACCGACTCTGCCTCCTGTCGGCGACACCGGCTGTATCAAGGGTGCCCCTCAGGATGTGATAGCGGACACCGGGAAGATCCTTGACCCTGCCGCCGCGGATAAGAACCACCGAGTGCTCCTGGAGGTTATGTCCGACCCCCGGGATATAGGATGTGACCTCGATACCGTTGGTCAGCCTGACGCGGGCCACTTTCCTGAGGGCTGAGTTGGGCTTTTTTGGTGTCGTGGTGTACACCCTCGTGCAGACACCCCTTTTCTGGGGGCACTGCTGCATGGCCGGGGTCTTTGACTTTCTGACCGCTTTCTTCCTGCTCTTTCTCACCAGCTGGTTCAGTGTCGGCATGTTTCAACTCCTCGTTATGACCCCTGATTTCAACCTGCAGGGACCCTTAAAGGGCATAAGGAGCCTGTCGCGGCGCACACGGCCCTTGTGGGGGCCTGCTCCAGCTCCCTCATTACCGGCTCCCGGGTTTTATAACCCTTTGTTTTTGAACCGGAAATTCTTTTCGAAAAAGCCCCGCAAGGGGCAACTTTCCGCTTATGGGAAAACTCAGAAATATTATCGATGCAAAGTTACTTTGTCAAGGGGTTTTAAGTTAACAGTTAACAGTTCACTGTTTACAGTGAAATCGCCTGAAAATAACCGTTTTTGAAGGTTTTCCAGACTGTTCACCGTATACTGTCAACCGTTCACTCATAAGGCAGATTAAAAAAACACGGACGGTCATATAAAGACCGTCCGTGTTATAGCGATCTGGCAAGAAATCTGCCTTACTACTTCTCCCTTTCCGCCATGACCCGGGCAACGTCCTCAGGGATCTCCGTGGGAGCGACACCCGCATTGAAATAACGCTTGAGCCCGGTGCCTGCCGGGATGAGCCTTCCCACGATGATGTTCTCCTTCAGTCCCCTCAGGTAATCGACCTTACCGGAGATGCTCGCCTCGGTGAGGACCCGGGTGGTCTCCTGAAAGGAGGCCGCCGAAAAATAACTTTCGGTGTTGAGCGACGCCTTGGTGATCCCCTGGAGGATCGCCTTACCCGTGGCGGGTTTGCCGCCCTCCCGGATGACCCTGCCGTTCTCTTCCGCGAAATCGACCCGGTCGATCTGCTCTCCAACCATGAGCTTCGAATCACCGACATCCTCGATGCTCACCTTGCTGAGCATCTGACGGATGATCACCTCGATATGCTTGTCGTTGATCTTGACGCCCTGAAGCAGGTACACCTCCTGCACCTCGTTAACGAGGTACTTCTGGAGTTCTTTCTCACCGAGGACGTGGAGGATGTCGTGAGGGTTGGGGGATCCGTCCATGAGAGGTTCACCTGCCCGCACCCGGTCTCCCTCATGCACGCTGATGTGCTTGCCCCGGGGGATCAGGTACTCCTTCGGTTCACCCACCTCAGGCCTGACCTCGATGCGCCTTTTGCCCTTGAGGTCGCGGCCGAAATGGACCACGCCGTCGATCTCGCTGATGGTGGCCTGCTCCTTGGGGATCCTGGCTTCGAAAAGTTCAGCGACCCGCGGCAGACCACCGGTAATGTCCTTGGTCTTGGTGGTCTCAATGGGGATCTTGGCGATGATGTCACCGGGCATGATCTCGTCCCCTTCGTTGACCATGACGATGGCGTTTGACGGCATGAAATAGCGCGCTGTGGACTTGGTGCCGGGAACCTTCAGGGTACGCCCTTCTTTGTCCTTGATGGAGACCCTGGGTTTTTGTTCGGTGCCCTGGTACTCGGTGATGACCTTGGAAGCGATGCCGGTGACTTCGTCAACCTGCTCCTTCATGGTCAGGCCTTCCTTGATGTCTCCGAACTTGATCTTGCCGCCGACCTCAGTGATGATGGGCGTGCTGAAGGGATCCCATTCGGCCAGGAGCATCCCCTTCTGGACCTCGGCGCCGTCGGCGACCTTGAACCGGGCGCCGTAGATGACCGGGTACCTCTTCTTCTCCCTGCCGTTCTCGTCCACGATGGCGGCCTCTCCATTGCGGTTCATGACAACGAGGTCCCCCTGGCGGTTTGCGAGGGTGTTGAGGTTGATGCAGCGGAGGAAACCGTCGACAGGGGCCTCGAGGGAGGTCTGTTCGATGTGCCTGCTGGCCGTACCGCCGATGTGGAAGGTCCGCATGGTAAGCTGGGTGCCCGGTTCGCCAATGGACTGGGCGGCGATGATCCCCACCGCTTCGCCCATGGCCACCAGTTGTCCCCTGGCCAGGTCGCGGCCATAGCATTTGGCGCACACACCCCTTCGTGCCCGGCAGGTCAGGGTTGAACGGATCAGGATGCCCTCGTACCCCAGGCCGCGCTTTTCGATCTCCTCAACGGCGATCTCGTCGATCTCCGCGGCCGCCCTGACGACGACCTCGCCGGTTTCGGGATCCTTGATATCCTCCAGCGCGATCCTGCCGAGGATTCTCTCTTCGAGGGGCTGGATGACCTCGCCGCCTTCCACCAGGGAGGTGACGCGGATCCCGTCGAGGGTCCCGCAGTCGTCCATGATGATGATGCACTCCTGGGCAACGTCAATGAGCCTCCGTGTCAGGTAACCCGAGTTGGCCGTTTTCAGGGCTGTATCGGCAAGGCCCTTCCTGGCTCCGTGGGTGGAGATGAAGTACTCGAGGACCTTCAGGCCCTCCCTGAAGTTTGCCCGGATAGGCGTCTCGATGATCTCACCGGACGGTTTGGCCATGAGGCCTCGCATACCGGCAAGCTGCCGGATCTGCTGAGCCGAACCCCTGGCTCCCGAGTCGGCCATCATGTAGATGGAGTTGAAGGTCCCTTCACCCCCGATCCCCTCATCTTCCAGAGAGGTGATGACCTCGTCCGCCACCTCCTCGGTGACCTGTGCCCAGATATCAACGACCTTGTTGTAACGCTCGCCATCCGTAATGAGGCCCTCGGTGTACTGGGTCTGCACCTCGGTGACCTCCTTTTCGGCACGGCTCATGAGCTCGGCCTTTCGGACGGGTATGTGCATATCGTCCACGCAGATCGACAGCCCGGACTTTGTGGCGTAGGAAAAACCCATAGCCTTGAGGTTGTCGAGAAGGTAGATGGTCTTCTCGTTGCCGGCCTCCATGAAGGAGGTCATGATAAGCTCGCCGAGTTCCTTCTTCCGAAGCTGGCGGTTGATCAGGGGGAAGGGTATCTCCTCGGGTACGATGTCATACAGGAGCACCCTGCCCACTGTTGTGTCGATGATCTCACCCTTATGCCGGGCCTTGATGGACGCCTGGAGGGCGACAATGTCTCTGTCGTAGGCCATGCGTACGGCATCGAAGTTGGAGAACACCATCCCCTCACCGAGTGACTTGGGACGCTCCTTGGTCATCCAGTAGATACCAAGAACGATATCCTGTGTGGGGACGACGATGGGCCGGCCGTTTGCCGGGGACAGGACGTTGTTGGTCGCAAGCATCAGGGTCCGCGACTCCATCTGTGCCTCGAGGGACAGGGGAACGTGGACCGCCATCTGATCGCCGTCGAAGTCCGCGTTGAACGCCGCGCAGACCAGAGGGTGGAGCTGGATCGCCTTGCCCTCGATGAGGACCGGCTCGAAAGCCTGAATGCCGAGGCGGTGAAGGGTCGGTGCCCGGTTCAGCAGGATGGGGTGGTCCTTGATGACCTCGTCCAGCACGTCCCACACTTCGGGACGTTCCTTTTCCACCATCTTTTTGGCGCTCTTGATCGTCGTCACGTGCTCGTACTGTTCGAGCTTGTGATAGATAAAGGGCTTGAACAACTCCAGCGCCATCTTCTTGGGGATGCCGCACTGGTGGAGTTTGAGTTCCGGGCCGATGACGATAACGCTGCGGCCGGAGTAATCCACACGCTTGCCGAGAAGGTTCTGCCGGAACCGGCCCTGCTTGCCCTTGAGCATATCGGACAGGGATTTGAGAGGCCGCTTGTTGGAACCGACGATGGGCCGTCCGCGCCGTCCGTTGTCGAACAGGGCATCCACCGCTTCCTGCAGCATCCTCTTCTCGTTGCGCACGATGATCTCCGGCGCGCGGAGTTCCATGAGGCGCTTGAGGCGGTTATTCCGGTTGATCACCCGTCTGTAAAGGTCGTTGAGATCCGAGGTGGCAAAGCGGCCTCCGTCCAGCGGGACGAGGGGGCGCAGCTCGGGAGGCAATACGGGGATGACGTCAAGGATCATCCACTCGGGCCGGTTGCCCGACGATCTGAACGACTCCACCGTCTTGAGCCTCTTGACCACCTTCTTCCGCTTGGCCTCGGAGTTGGTCTCCAGCATCTCGGTCCGCAGGTCCACTGCCAGGAGGTCCAGGTCGACGCGGCCCAGGAGTTCCTTGACCGCCTCGGCGCCCATCCCGGCGACGAAGCTGTCGCCGTAATCCTCGCGCAACTCCCGGTAACGGTCCTCCGAGAGCAGTTCCCGTTCACTCAGGCCGGTGGACTCAGGCCCCGGATCGAGGACGATATACTCCTCAAAGTAGAGCACTCTCTCCAGTTCCCTGAGGGACATGTCCAGCATGAGACCGATGCGGCTGGGAATCCCTTTCATGAACCAGATGTGGGCCACGGGGGAAGCCAGTTCGATGTGGCCGAGACGTTCTCTCCTTACCTTGGACTGGATCACCTCCACACCACACTTTTCGCACACGATACCGCGGTGCTTCATCCTCTTGTATTTACCGCAGTTGCACTCGTAATCCTTGGTAGGACCGAAGATCTTGGCGCAGAACAGGCCGTCCCTTTCGGGCTTGAAGGTCCGGTAGTTTATGGTCTCGGGCTTTTTCACCTCGCCGTAGGACCATGCGCGGACCTTTTCAGGCGAGGCCAGCCTCAGCCTGATGGCGTTGAAGTTCGTGGGATACTTCGGACGATCGAAGTGCTCACTGTAAAAATCGGTCAAAGGCATCAATTACCTCCAAAGAATCAGTATTTAGTACTGAGTACTTGGTACCTGGGGCTTCCTGATCGGGAACCGATCAGGCTCCTCCTCCTTCTTCTTCAAGCAGCTCCACGTCCAGGCAGAAACTCTGCAGTTCCTTGATGAGGACGTTGAAAGATTCCGGAAGGCCCGCATCCATGCCGTTTTGCCCTTTGACGATGGCCTCGTACATCTTGGTCCTGCCCGCCACGTCGTCCGACTTCACGGTGAGCATCTCCTGAAGGGTGTGTGCAGCGCCGTAACCCTCCAGGGCCCATACTTCCATCTCACCGAAACGCTGTCCGCCGAACTGGGCTTTGCCGCCCAGGGGCTGCTGGGTGACGAGGGAGTACGGCCCGATGGACCTGGCGTGGATCTTGTCGTCCACGAGGTGGTGCAGCTTCAACATGTACATATAGCCGAGGGTGACGGCCCTGTGGAAAAGCTCGCCGGTCTTGCCGTCCACGAGCCTGGCCTGCCCCCGCACCGACATACCGGCGATCTTCAGCAGTTCCTGGATCTCTTCCTCGTTGGCGCCGTCGAACACCGGGGAAGCGACCAGCAGGCCGTTATTGAGATTCCGGGCCAGATCGAAAACACCGTCCTCGTCCAGGCCGTCGATAATATCCTTGACCTTCTTCCCGGCCTCGGTAGGTCTGTCAGCGCCGTAGACTTCCCTGAGCATGCTGCGGACCTTGGTCACCGTTGCGTTGGAGTTGACGAGTTTCCCTACCTGCTCGCCAACACCCTTGGCTGCCCAGCCCAGCATGATCTCGAGGATCTGCCCGACGTTCATACGGCTTGGGACCCCAAGGGGGTTGAGCACTATGTCCACGGGGGTCCCGTCCTCCATATAGGGCATGTCTTCCACCGGGACAATCTTGGAAAGGACACCTTTGTTCCCGTGCCGGCCCGCCATCTTGTCGCCAACGGACAGCTGGCGCTTGATCGCCAGGTAGACTTTGACCATCTTGATGACTCCGGGAGGGAGTTCATCGCCCTTACGCAGTTTTTCAATCTTGCCGTCGAAGAGGCGGCGGATCATCTCCTCCTGGTTTTCCGATCGCTGCTTCAGGATCATCATCCGCTGAAGGGCTTTTTGATCCGCAAGGGGGATGTCGAACCACCTGACCTTGGGCAGGTCCTCAAGGATCTTCGTGGTGACCTTGCCGTCTTTCCTGGCAGCCACCTTGCCGTCCGGCCCCCTGAGGTCGGCGTCCAGTTTCTTGCCCTGGATGGTGCTGCGGATCTTTTCGTACATGCTGTTGCGCACGATGCGGATCTCGTCGTCACGGTCCTTGATGTACCGGGCAACCTGATCGTCCTCGATGGCCTGGGCACGGTTATCCTTGTCCATACCTCGCCTCGAGAACACCTTGACGTCGATGACCACCCCCTCGACCCCGGGGGGAACGCGGAGGGATGTGTCTCTCACATCACCGGCCTTCTCGCCGAAGATGGCCCGAAGGAGCTTTTCTTCGGGGGTCAGCTGGGTCTCTCCCTTGGGGGTGACTTTCCCGACAAGGATATCTCCGGCATTCACCTCGGCGCCGATACGGACGATGCCGGACTCATCCAGGTCCTTTAACGCTTCCTCGCCCACGTTGGGGATATCCCGGGTGATCTCTTCCTTCCCCAGCTTGGTGTCGCGGGCCATCACCTCGAACTCCTCGATGTGAATGGAGGTGAAGACGTCCTCCTGGACCAGCCGCTCGCTCACGAGGATGGAGTCCTCGAAGTTGTAGCCGTTCCAGGGCATGAACGCCACGAGGATATTCTTGCCCAGGGCCAGTTCGCCCCGGTCCGTGGCAGGACCATCGGCAATGACGTCGGCGGCGTTAACGTGCTGTCCCGGCTGGACGATGGGGATCTGGTTGATGCAGGTATTCTGGTTGGACCTCATGAACTTGATGAGGTGGTAGATGTCTACGTTGGACAAGCCATCGACCCCTTCCTTGTCCTCTTCCGACTCGTCAACCTGGATGACGATCCGGCCGGCATCCACGCTCTCCACCACTCCGCCGCGCTTGGCGATGACCACGGCACCGGAATCCCGGGCAGCCACTGCTTCCATGCCGGTGCCCACCAGGGGTGCCGATGTCGTCAGGAGGGGCACCGCCTGCCGCTGCATGTTGGAACCCATGAGTGCCCTGTTGGCGTCGTCGTTCTCCAGGAACGGGATGAGGGAGGCTGCCACCGAGACCAGCTGCCGGGGGGACACATCCATGAGATGGACATCGTCCTTAGGCACCATGGTGGGCTCTCCACCGACCCTGGCGGCGATGAATTCGTCGACGAACCGGTTCTTGCTGTCGAGGGCCGCGTTGGCTTGGGCGATAGAGTATCTGTCCTCCTCCAGGGCCGACAGGTAGATGATCTCGTTGGAGACCTTTGAGTTTTCTACCTTGCGGTACGGCGTCTCGATGAAGCCGAACTCGTTGATCTGGGCAAAAGTGCTCAGGGAGGAGATGAGCCCGATGTTTGGACCTTCCGGGGTCTCGATGGGACAGATCCGGCCATAGTGGGTCGGGTGGACGTCCCTGACCTCGAAACCGGCCCTTTCGCGGGTCAGACCGCCCGGGCCGAGGGCGGAAAGGCGCCTCTTGTGGGTGATCTCCGAAAGGGGATTGGTCTGGTCCATGAACTGGGACAGCTGGCTGGACCCGAAGAACTCCTTGACCACCGCCGAAACCGGCTTGGCGTTGATGAGGTCGTGAGGCATGACCGTTTCCATCTCCTGGATGCTCATGCGCTCCTTGATCGCCCTTTCCATCCGCACCAGGCCGATACGGAACTGGTTCTCAAGCAGTTCGCCGACGCTCCTCACGCGGCGGTTGCCCAGGTGGTCGATGTCATCGGCCACCGCTTCCTTGATACCGCTTCGAAGCTTCACCAGGTACTTCATGATGGCCACGATATCCTCTTTCATGAGGACGCGGGCCTCAAGGGGCGGAACTTCCTGACCGAACAGTTCCCTGAGTTCCTCTGCCAGCTTGATGTTGATCTTCAGGCGCCCGACCCGTGAAAGGTCGTAACGGTCGTCGGAGAAAAAGAGACGGTCGAAATGGGCCTTGGCGGTCTCCAGGGTTGGAGGATCGCCGGGGCGAAGTTTCCTGTAGATCTCCAGCAGGGCGTCTTCCTGGTTGAGCACCTTGTCCGTTGCGAGGGTGTCCCTGAGGGAGCTTTCGTACCTGTTGTTGTCGATGAACAGGATCTCCAGCTCCGAAACACCGGCCTCTGTGATCTTCCCCAGGACATCCTGGGTGATCTCCTCGTTGCAGTCGCCGATGATCTCGCCGGTGCCTGTGTCCACGACCGGGGAAGCCAAGTACCGCCCGAGAAGATCCGTGACCGGATCGATCTCGAACTCGGTGATCCCGGCAGCCTCGATCTTTTTGGCCGACGAAGCGAACACCTTGCGGCCTTCCCGAACCAGTACATCCCCGGAAGAAGGGTCCACGATGTCCCTGGACACGTTCTGCATCTCCACGGTCTTGCGCTGGTAGGTCTTGAACGCCTTGCCGCCATGCAGTCGCACCCTGTCGATGGGGTAGAACAGGCGGATGATCTGTTCCGGATCGTACCCGAGGGCCCTGAGCAGAATAGTGGCGGGGATCTTGCGGCGGCGGTCGATGCGGACGTTGATAAGTAACTTGGCGTCGTACTCGAAATCCAGCCACGAACCCCTGTAAGGGATCACACGGGCCGAGTACAGGGGGCGCCCCCCGACCATGGACTTGCTCTTGTCCGGCTCGTAGAAAACGCCGGGGCTCCGATGAAGCTGGCTGACGATGACCCGCTCGGTTCCATTGATGATGAACGTCCCGTTTGCAGTCATGAGGGGGATCTCGCCCAGGTAAACGTCCTGTTCCTTCACCTCCTTGACCTTCTTGGTCTTGGTCTCCTCGTCCACCTCGAGGTGGATGAGGCGGATGGTGACGTTGAGGGGCGCGGCAAAGGTCATTCCGCGGTCCTGGCACTCCTGGACGTCGAATTTTGGCTCCAGGATGTCGAACTTGGCGTAATCGAGCAGGGTGGTCTTGGAGTAGTCCTCAATGGGAAAGATCCCCTTGAAAACGGCGTGAAGACCGGTTTCCTCCCGCAACTCGGGCTCGATATTGATCTGAAGGAACTTCTCGTAGGATTCTTTCTGGACCTCGATCAGGTTCGGCATGCCTATGATGGACGGGAGTCTTGAAAAATCTCTTCGCAACGGCATGTTGGGCTTAGCGGCTTGGGCCATCGTCTCACCTCACGGGGGATACAGCTGATAACAGTTTTGCATTTAAAAACCAACATGGGAGGAGGCCCTTCGACATGGCTCTCCTCCCTTGACCTTCAGGCTGGATCCGGCTACTTGATCTCCACCTTGGCGCCTACTTCCTCGAGCTGCTTTTTGGCATCCTCGGCTTCGTCCTTGGAGACACCTTCCTTGATGTTGCTGGGGGCTCCGTCAACCAGGTCCTTGGCTTCCTTGAGGCCAAGGCCTGTGAGGGTGCGGACGACCTTGATGACCTTGATCTTCTCGGCGCCGATCTCAGCGAGAACCACATCGAACTCCGTCTTCTCTTCCTCGACCGCAGCGGCGGCACCGGGAGCGGCGGCCACGGCCACGGGGGCGGCTGCCGACACGCCGAATTTTTCCTCAAGCTCCTTGACGAATTCGGCCATCTCGAGAACTGTCATTTTTTCAATAAACTTGACAACATCTTCTTTTTTGATATCAGCCATCGCATTTTCCTCCTGATACGATCATCATTTTTATTATGTATGTGGTGGTCGATCCTACGCGGCTTCTTTCCCGCGCTGGATCGAACCGAGCACTCTGACAAAACTGGCCGGCACTTCGGAAAGTGTCCGGACAAAGTTGGTTGCCGGCGCGTTCATGGATGACAGGGCAGTGGCAATGAGTTTTTCCCTGTTGGGCATTTCGGCCAGCATCTTGATCTCCGCCAGCTCAATAACCTTGCCCGAAAGAATACCGACGATAGCTTCGATCCTGTCATTGGTCTTGGAAAAATCCACGAGAACCTTGGCAGGACCGACCGGATCCGACTTTGTGTAAAGGAGCGCAACAGGACCGATAAAACGGCCTTTGACGTGCTCGAGGGGTGTTCCGTCTGCCGCCCGGATGGACAATGTGTTCTTGACCACCTTGAAGCGCGCATCGACGTCACGAAGTTTGATTCTCAGGTCAGACAGCTCCTGAACGGTCAGCCCGCGATAATCAGTGAGCACAGCCATCTCGATCCCCGAGAAAAGTTCGTGCAGCTCTTGTATTTGAATGTCTCTATCGGCGCGTCCCAACTTTTCTCCTCCTTTCTTTCAGTTTTTGACGTGATGTTCACCACGCCGGTCTGACAAGGACAGGATGAGACTTGAAGTGGTCCGCAGCCTTCCAGGTAGGGATCATGGAATGCCTTGGAAGTCACACCGCGTCTCGGCGGGGCGCCCGTCGGGGCATTTAATCCGTCTTCCCTCGTCAACCCTTTACGAAACAATGCTGGGTTTTGAGCTTCGACGTGACCCGGCTGTCACTGAACTTCCGGTGTGGCCTGGTTTCAGCACGTTCTTAAACGGGCACTGCGCGCCGGTGTAAAAGGCGTGCGGTCCGACCGTTCCCCTGGCCGGGGGAACTGCCCGGTTTTGACTATGATAGGGTCGCAAAAGGTCCAATCCGGGACTTTTCGTGACCCATTAATATCCTGGGGAAAGGGAAAAACGTCGTTTTTCCTTTCCTCACAAAGACTGCTGATAGATCGCCAAAGTCCGGGTAGGACTTTGGCTCAACGGGAACCGAAAAGCGTGGTTTTCGGTTCCCTCACGGATCGAACACACAGCCATTGGCACTC
>JARGFV010000069.1 GCA_029210545.1 bacterium | reverse complement strand
AAGGAAAGGGAAAACGACGCTTTTCCCTTTCCGTGGAGCGAAAAGTCCCGGATTGGACTTTTTGCGACTCTATCAAATTTGAATTTTGAAATTAAGGTGAATACATGGACATCAACAAACTCATGACCGAAATGGGTCGTAACGCTCGAACCGCAGCCCGCATCCTTGCCGGAGCCAAGCCTGCCGACAAGAACCGGGCGCTGACTCTGATCGCCGAAAAGATCAGGGGTTCGGCAGGCCACCTTCAGGAGGAGAACCGCAAGGACCTCGAGGCGGGGGAAAAGGCGGGACTTACCAGCGCCATGCTCGACCGTCTCGAGCTGACCGGAGAACGCATCGAAGCGATGGCCGTGGCGGTCGAGGAGATCGTCGCCCTGCCGGACCCGGTGGGGACGGTAACGGGTATGTGGACCCGTCCCAGCGGTTTCCGGGTTGGCCGTGTACGGGCTCCCATCGGGGTCATCGGGATCATCTACGAGTCCCGCCCCAACGTGACGATCGACGCTGCAGCTTTATGCCTCAAGTCCGGCAACGCCTGCATCCTGAGGGGGGGGTCGGAGGCGGTCAACTCCAATCACGCGCTCGCTCAACTTTTCAGCGAGTGCGTGGCTGAAGCCGGACTTCCCTCCGGGGTCGTTCAGGCAGTACCTACCACGGACAGGGAGGCGGTCCGCGCGCTCCTGACACTGGATGATTACGTGGACCTGATTATCCCCCGCGGCGGCAAGGGGCTCATCCGCATGATCATGGAAAACTCCACCATCCCCGTTATCAAGCATCTCGACGGCGTGTGCCACACCTATGTGGATAGCGGCGCCGATCCCCGGATGGCTGCCGAGATCTGCCTGAACGCCAAGCTGGACAGGCCCGGGACCTGCAACGCCATGGAGACCATGCTGGTCCACCAGGACATGGCGGGCGAGTTCCTCAGCGGTTTACTGGACCGGTTCCGCAGCGAAGGTGTCGAGATCCGCGGATGTCCCCGGACCCTGGAGGCGGCTGCCTGGGCGAAAGAGGCTGCTGAGGAGGACTGGGGAGCCGAATACCTGGACAAGATCCTCTCGGTAAGGGTGGTGGACACCCTTGACGAGGCCATGGACCACATCGCCCGCTACAGCTCTGCCCACACCGACGTCATCGTCACCCGCGACCATGGGAACGCCCAGCGGTTCCTCAGGGAGGTGGATTCGGCCGCGGTCATGGTGAACGCCTCGTCCAGGCTGCACGACGGGTTCGTGTTCGGCCTGGGAGCCGAGATCGGGATCTCTACCGACAAGCTCCACGCCCGGGGGCCCATGGGACTGGAGGAACTGACCACGGAGAAGTGGATGGTCCTCGGCGAAGGGCACCTGAGAGAATGACCCGGTATTGCATGACACTGGGACACGGGGACACGGGGACACGGAGAAAAGGCTGTACATTGCGGCTGTTCTCTTCCCCGCGTCTCTCCATCTCCTCGTCGCCGTGTCCAGTTATTCTCCGCGTCATCCCATCTCCGCGTCACCGCGTCTGCAGATCCCGAGTTTTTTCCGCAAAAGGATTGTTAGGGTGAAAAAAATCGGGATCTTCGGCGGCACTTTCGATCCCGTCCACAACGGTCACATAACCGTGGCGGGGGAGTTTGCCGAAGCTTTCGACCTGGACAGGGTTTTCATGATGGCGTCGGCTAATCCTCCCCACCGGTCAGCGACCTCGGCCACAGCCGGCCAGCGATACGAGATGCTCTGCCTCGCGGTTCAGCAGGATCCACGGCTTGTTTCCTCCGACATGGAGATCCGGAGGAGGGGGCTTTCCTACACCCTTGACACGGTAGAAGAGATCAGCGCCAGGCATGGGAGCGCGATCCCCTGGCTGGCCCTCGGTGCCGATGCTTTCGCCGAGATCTCCACCTGGTATCGGCCTGCGGACGTCCTGGCCCGGGTCCACCTTGTGGTCCTGACCAGGCCCGGGTTCGACGTTGATCTGACAGGCCCCCTTCCCGATAAGGCCCGGCACCGCTACACACCGGGAAAGGAGGGTGTCTTCATCCACGATGCCGGGGGCACTCTTCGTGCCCTGGAGGTCACACCGGTGGATCTCTCGTCCAGCCGGATCAGGGAGATGGCCGCCAGGGGCGAAGAGATCGCAAACCTTGTCCCCGGGCCTGTTTTCCAGTATATCCAGTTAAACGGCATCTACAGGCCGGAAACGACGGCCCCAGGATAGTATCGGAGAAATGAAATTGACAGCCTTGCATGGAAGCAGTCAACGCGTCCCGCGCGGGGCGCCCGGATCAATAACCATCGCGCCTGTGAGAGGCGCCCGGATCGAAGATGGACCACAGGTCTTCGATCCGTGAGGAAACCGGAAACCCCGCTTTTCGGTTTCCGTTGAGCCGAAGTCCCACCCGGACTTAGGCGATTAACAAAGGGATGACAACGGTTTGAATTCTATTGATATGGCCCGTTTGGCCGCTGGGGCGGCACTGGACAAGAAAGCTCTCGATCCACTCGTTCTGGATCTCAGGGAGCTCTCCTCGGTAGCGGAATTTTTCGTGATCCTCACCGGCACTTCAAACCGCCACGTACAGGCCGTGGCGGAAAACGTTGTGGAGGCTTTCAAGGCTGTCGGGATAAGGGCCATGGGGGAAGAGGGGCTCCGGGATGGAAAATGGGTACTCCTGGACTACGGCGAGGTCGTGGTTCACGTTTTCCTTGAGCCGGTCCGCGAGTATTATGATATAGAAAGGCTCTGGATCGACGCCCCCAGGCTGGATCTGGATGATCCCGGGGACAAAGAAACACCTTGAAGCTCCAGGTCCTCGGGATTGGAAAGATCCGGGAGCCTTTCTACAAAGACGGTGTCGATGAGTATGCTGGACGTATCCGGCATTACCTCCCGATCAGGGTCATCGAAGCCGCCAAGGAGCGGTCGGGCAACCCGCGGGATCTGGAGGAGGCTTATTCAAAGCTGAGGAAGGACCACATGAAGGCATCCGCGAGGGTGGCCCTGGACCGGACCGGCCGGGCCATGTCTTCGGAGAAGCTGGCCGGTTGGCTGGAAAATGCCATGGTCACCGGTCAGGACCTGGCCAGCTTCATCATCGGTGGCCCCCACGGACTGGCGTCGGGCGCAGTCGAAGATTCCGGATTGGTCCTGTCGCTTTCAGCCCTGACCCTTCCTCATCAGATGGCGAGGCTCCTTTTGATGGAGCAGCTCTACCGGGCGATGACCATCATCAGGGGAGAGCCTTACCACAAATAACGGATTTCCTGTGAAATCCGTTATCAAGGGAAACCGTTCATGGACGCGAAAAAACTGGAGAAGTTCAAAAAGAAGCTCCTCGAAATGAGGCTCGATCTCGTTGCGGAGCTCTACAAGGTGACCAACGGGGAGATGAACAAGGAACGGCCCGGCGCCATGGACTCGGTGGACATGGCCGATTCGAGCTATGCTGCCGATACCTCCCTGGCGCGTACCGAAAAGATCAACCACCGCATCAGGGAGGTCGACGGTGCCATTTACCGGATCAAGAACGGCAACTACGGGATATGCGAGATGTGCGGCGAAGATATCCCTGAAGGACGGCTTGATGTGAGGCCGAACGCCCTGTACTGTGCCCAGTGCAAAGAAGACCTGGAAAAGAGAGGTGAGATAAAGTGAGCCGGATCGGGACCATCCTCTTACTGGCGGTCGTTATCGCGTTTTCCTATTTTGCTTTCTACAACCAGGGGGTCGTGACGGTAAACCTCTGGCACGGAAAAGCGATGGAACTGCCGGTGGTCGGCGTGGTCCTTATTTCCATGGGGTTTGGATCGCTCATCATACTCCTTCTTTTCGCCATCAGGGGGGTACGGAAAACATACGGTCAGATCCAGGTGGGGATACAGCGCAGAAAACGCACGAAGGCAGAGGAGCTTTATAACCGCGGCGTCGATGCCCACCTTTCGGGCAAGATGCAGGAGGCGGTCAAGCTCCTTGAGGAGGCCGTCGGCAAAGACTCCGAGTACCTTATGCCTTTTTTCCGGCTCGGTATGGTCTACCTTGAGCTGGGCGAGGTGAAAAAGGCCCTCCTCCTTCACGAAAGGGCCCTTGAGGCCCATCCCAACAACCTCAGGGTCCTTCTCCTTCTTGTGGACGATTACATGACCACAGGGCAGTTGTCTGAAGCGGCTGACGTTCTTCGGAAGATCATCAGGAGGGACGAATCCAACAGGACCGCACTGACGGCGTTAAGGGATATCCAGGAGCATCAGGCCCAGTGGGAGGGCGCCGTGGAAAGTCAGCGCAAGCTGATGAAGGCCGCCGGGAAGGACTCAGGCTCCCAGGAACGCCTTCTGGGGCTCCGGTACCAGTGGGCGGCCGAACTGCTGGAGAAGGGGGAGACGGACAAGGCGGTCAAGGCCCTGAGGGAGATCCTCAAGGAGGCCCCCGAATTCGTCGCCGCCACGGTGACCCTGGGAGATGCCCGCATCCGGGCTGGCCGCGTGGACGACGGGATCAACGTTCTGGTGGAAGGGTATCGCCGTCACCAGAACCCCGTGTTCCTCCAGGTCATGGAAGAGAAGCTCCTCGGGCAGGAAAACCCCCGCAAGCTCATCGAAACGTTCCGGTCTTTGCTGGACCAGTCCCCGTCGGATATCTTCCTCAACCTGTTCTACGGCAAGATCTGCCTGCGGCTCGAGATGGTGGACGAAGGGTACATGGCGCTCAAGAAGGTGGAATCAACCGGCTACGAGTCTCCGCTGCTCCATGCCCTCCTCGGAGAGATCAGCGCCAGGAGAGAGCGTTACACTGAAGCCATGGAGGAGTATGGGCGGTACGTGGAACTTTCCGACGGCTCCAATCCCCGGTTCACCTGCGGCAATTGCGGACACACTGTCGACCGGTGGGCCTCGCGATGTAAGTCGTGCGGCCTGTGGAACAGTTTCACACTCCCCGGTCTCACCGAGATCATCCGTACACCCGCGGCCAGCCCGCAGTATGAAAGCGAGCAGTAGGGCAACCTCCGGTTGCTGTTTCCCCCGAAAAAAGTTGATGGGAAACGTATCGAAGTAACGGGGTAACGGTGTAAATCCTCAAACATCCGAGTCCAGACGCAGCGTGAGGTTATGGGTTACAGTACAGGGTAGCGGATTGAGGGAGGAAGTATTGCTCGTACTCCGATACCCCGTCACTCCGACACCCCGATACATATGTCGGGGTTTTTTGCGGGAGTTCCACTATGTCAGATAAAAAAGCCCCGACTGTGTTGATGGTCCTCGACGGGTGGGGAGTCTCCACAGGCGAGGGGCGTGACGCCATAGCGGATGCCAGGACGCCGGCCATGGATTTCCTCATGGCCCATTACCCTGCCACCACCCTCGGCGCCGCAGGGGAAGACGTCGGGCTTCCGGACAACCAGATCGGCAATTCGGAAGTCGGTCACCTGAACCTTGGGGCCGGCCGGATCGTGTATCAGGACTTCACCCGGATCAACAAGGCCATCGAGACGGGTGAGTTTTCCAGGACCCAGGCTTTCCTGCAGGCGTTCGAGATGATCAAGGCCACCTCGGGACGGCTCCACGTCATGGGTCTCATGTCTGACGGTGGAGTGCACAGCCACATCGACCAGATCAAGGCGCTTGTGTCCGCGGCTTCTGAACGAGGTATCAGGAGCATCTTCGTCCACGCTTTCATGGATGGACGGGACACCCCGCCCAACTCCGGTCTGGGGTTCATCCGGGACATGCAGAAACATCTCGATACCATCCCCGGAGGCCGGATCGCTTCCGTGGCGGGGCGCTTTTTCCCCATGGACCGTGACAACCGCTGGGAACGGGTTGAGAGAGGGTTTAACGTCCTCGTCCACGGAAAGGGGCTCACCGCCCGGTCGGGGGAGGAGGCGGTCCAGGCTGCCTACCAGCGTGGGGAGACCGACGAGTTCATCCAGCCTACATTCATCACCGACGGGGACGCCCCCGCCAGGAACATCTCGGACGGAGACGGGGTGATCTTCATGAACTTCAGGGCGGACCGTGCCCGGGAGATCACTCACGCTATTAACGACGAAAAATTCGCCCATTTCGACCGGGGCCGGCTACCCGCGCTTTCATGCTACGTCTGTCTTGCCGAGTACGATGAGACCTTCCCCTATCCGGTGGCTTTTCCGCCGACCTCCCTGAGAGCCATCCTGGGGGAGGTGATCAGTAACCAGGGTCTGTCCCAGTTCAGGATCGCCGAGACCGAAAAGTATGCCCACGTCACATTCTTTTTCAACGGTGGCGAGGAGAAGGTCTTTCCGGGGGAAGAGAGGAGCCTGGTGCCTTCACCCAAAGAGGTGCGGACCTACGACCTGAAGCCCGAGATGAGTGCTGAAGGGGTGACCGTGGAGTTCCTGGCAAAGCTGGACTCGGGCCGTTTCGATTTTGTTCTGGTCAATTACGCGAATCCCGACATGGTGGGCCACACCGGAGTGTACGAAGCCGCTGTAAAGGCCGTCGAAAAGGTGGACGAGTGCATCGGCCGGGTGAGCGACAAGGTTCTCGAATCAGGGGGGGTGCTCCTCATCACGGCCGACCACGGAAACGCCGAATCGATGCAGGATTCCGATGGTACACCCCATACGGCCCACACCACCCGGCGGGTTCCGCTGATCCTGGTCGGCGCGGACTATGTGCCGGGTGACCCGGAACTGCGGGAAGGGCGCCTGGCCGACGTGGCTCCCACAATTTTGAAGATCATGGGTATTCAGCAACCACCGGAGATGACAGGCACTCCCCTGTTCTGACCATCCATCTCCGATGGTTGGTGAGACACGGTGACACGGTGACACGGAGACATGGCTGTACATTGCGGCTGTTCTCTTCCCCGCGTCTCCCCATCTCCGCGTCGCCGCGTCCAGTTGTTCTCCGCGTCGCCCCCTCACCCATGCACCCCCTCCCGGGCATCGAGTTGTCCCTGTTGGCCTTCCTTTTGCACATCACATTCCATGATATTGAAGAAGGCCACGCGGGCACTGCTCGATGCCATCTACCCTCCCGTCTGTATCCTTTGCGGTGAGCTTTCACAGGATACCCATCCCCACTGCTGCGGCCTGTGCCTCCGATCCTTTGAACCGGTGGGCGCTTCCTGCTGCATCCGATGCGGGGAACCGTTCCCGGTCCGTCAGGAGCCTCACCTCTGCCTGTCCTGCCTGGTGTCGCCCGTCCCTTTCCGGTGGTGCCGTGGGCTCTATTTATATCGCGGGGCCGTTGCCGGGGCACTGAGCGGCCTCAAGTACGGTAAGAGCCTGGCTCTTGCGGGTCCCCTTGCCGAGGCGCTGGAACGGGGCGTCGACACCCTGGAGCCGATCCCGGTGGCTGATGTCGTTGTGCCGGTGCCCGCTTCAAGGCGGGTCCTTCTCTCCAGAGGTTTTAACTGCGCCGCGATCCTGGCAAAACCTCTGGCGCGCCGGTTAGGTGTTGCCCTGGCTGAGAATGTTGTCGTTAAATGCGGGAGCATACCCCAGGTGGGGTTGGGCCGTTCGGCCAGGCTGGAAAACGCGGCCCGTTCCTTCGCCGCAGGGTCGGGGATCGGGAAAGTGAAAGGGAAGAGGGTGATGCTTTTCGACGATGTCTACACGACCGGGGCCACGGCAAAGGCCTGTGCAAGGCTCCTGGTCCGGGCGGGTGCCCTAGTGTCCGTCCTGACCCTGGCCCGGCGTGCTCCCGAGAATCTCGAGCATCTCTTCGTGGATGCGTCTGTTGGAAGCCAGGACCCTTGATCCGTCAAGACCCAGCGCCTTGTCCTCAAAATCGGTGGTAATGCCCCCCGCCTCCCGGACGATCAGGGCTCCGGCCGCGATGTCCCACGGTTTCAGGTTCAGCTCCCAGAACCCGTCGAGACGACCACACGCCACGAAACAAAGGTCCAGCGCAGCGCTTCCGCATCGGCGGATCCCCTGGGTCCGCACCGCGAAGTTCTGGAAATGATGGAGGTTTGTGTCGCCGGTGTAACGGATGTCATAGGGAAATCCGGTACCCAGGAGGCTGCGGTCAAGGGTGGCCGTCCCGGAAACGCTGATCGGGAGAGCGTTGAGACTGGCACCTTTGCCCCGGACGGCCTTGAATGTTTCGTCGGAGATGGGGTTGTAGACGACCCCGCAGACGGTTTCCCCCTCGTGAGCCACGGCGATGGATACCGAAAAAACGGGAAAACGGTGGGCATAGTTGGTGGTGCCGTCCAGGGGATCCACGATCCATCGGTATCCGGAACTCCCCGCAAGGTCCAGACCCTCCTCGGCGAGGATGCCGTGGCCGGGGTAGCGGCGGCGGATCTCCCCCTCGATGAGGTCCTGGGCGGCCTTGTCCACATCGGTGACGATGTCGACCTCCCCCTTGTATGATATGTTGAAATCGGTGGAGAGCCGATCCTTGAGAAGGGCGCCGGCGAGACGAGAGATCCGGATCGCGTCATTCAGGAGGTCCATGGGATCTATTTGTTGCCTGTTTTGCCCGGACAATGGTATCAGTTGTCGTCCATGAGTTTCAGGTCGTCGCTCCCCTTGGCTCTGTAGATCTTGATGGTGCTGTTACAATAGGAGCAGTAGATGGTGCTGCCGGGTCCTTCGTCGCCATCGAGAATGAGATCAGCGTCGCACACGGGGCAGCTGTATGTGTTCATGGAAAACTCTCCTATGGCGGAAGGTGATGTGTAAAATTAAACGATATATCAAGATCGGTACAAAGGCAATCGTACCGTTCCTTGCCGCCCTGGCGATGTGCCTGGCTTTGTCCGATGATGCCGGTGCCGCGAAGGCCACGGTGGGCGGGACCACCGGGGGTGCGGGCCGGGCTGGACACCCGGCGGCCGGGAAGCAGTCCGAACTGGAGATACTCAAGCGGAGGTATTACCTGGCTGAGGAGGGGGAACGGATCCAGGTCCTGGACCAGATCCGCAAGCTGGGCACCCCGGCTGCCCTCGCTTTCAACGTGGACCTCCTCAGGTATCCGGACATGAAGGTGCGCCGTGAGGCGGTGGACATCCTCAAACGGTGGGGACAGCCGGGCTACATGGCCGTTTTCAAGGGGATGGACGATCCCGAGATCAACTGGCTCTGCGAGTCGATCTTTGTGGAACTGGGGCAGAGAGGGACGCCGTTCCTTGTGGATCTCCTGGAAGATCCAGACCCGAGCTGCCGAGGCCGGGCCGCTTACCTTCTCGGCAGTACCCGGGACCCCTATGCCATCGGACCCCTTTACAAACAGCTCAAAGACCCTGATCGGGACGTCCGTATCCAGGTGATCCAGTCCCTCTGCGATCTGGGTGACGAGAGGTCCCTGGAGGGGATCCTCGAGTTGCTGGAGACAGAGGATGTGGGCCTGTCGGATTTCGTCATGCAGGCGGCGGAAAAGTTCGGCCCCCGTTCCGCGGGCCCCCTGCGGGCCGCGCTGAAGGCTGAAAGTCCCAGGATCAGGAGTGGAGCCGCCATGGCTCTTGGGCGCCTGCGCCTTCCCGAAACCCTGCCGGACCTGTTTGAAGCGCTCGGGGACCGGGATACCCAGGTTCGGCGGAGCGTGGTCAAGGCGCTGGATGGCTACCATCACATGCTTGCCGCCGAAGGGCTTCTGGCGGCCCTCAAGGATCCGGATCTGGAGGTCCAGGATTACGCCACCACCGCCCTTGCCCGCCTTCATCCCGAGATCTACCCGGTCCTGATGGAAAAGGTCCACGATCCGGCTGCCGGGGTTCGCAAGAACGCCATTACGGCCCTTCGCAAGATAGGCGATCGAAAGGCGGTGCCGACCATCATCAGCGCCCTGGATGATCCCGACGCCAACGTGAGGATGTTCGCTGTCACTGCCCTTATCGAATTCAGGGATCCCCGGGCCATCCGGGCTCTCATCGCCCGGATGCAGACGGAGGACCAACTGGGCTGGCTCATCTCCTACGCTTTCATGGAGATCGGCTCCGAATCGGTGGACGAACTGCTCAAGGCAACGGGGGACGACAGCTTCTGCATGACCAGGAACCTGGTTATTTTCCAGATGGGTGACAAGGCGGTGGACATTCTCCACCAGCGGGCCAATAAGATGGGGGACACGGCCATGCGATACAATGCCATCGCTATCCTGGGGGAGTTGAAGCGTCCGGAGAGCGTTCCCGTGCTGGCGGGGCTCCTGAGTTCCGGTGAAGTGTCCTGGGTGGCGGCCAACGCTCTTGCCGCCATGGGCGAGCCGGCTTTCGATTCCCTCGTCAAGATCGCCCGGCAGGGAAATATTGCCGGTGAAGCGGCCCTTTCGGCCATCGCCAAGCTCGAAGACCCCGTACTCTATCCGGAACTCGCCGACCTTCTCGGAGATCCCGACGACGGGCTGCGTGAAGTCGCTGTTGAGCCTCTCATACGGGCTGGAGGACCGGCGGTGCCCCTCGTCGTTGAAAAGATGGCCATGCTGGAGGGAGTCATGTTCAGCGGCGCCGCGGAGATCCTGTGCAGGGTCAAGGATCAGAAAGCCATCAGGCCCCTATCCAAAGTGCTGTTCCCGGAACCGTGGGAACCGTCTGTACTCGATAGCGGGCGGCTTTTCGACCTCAGGCAGGCATACATGAAAAAGGGCAGCCTGGCCCCGATACTCGACCGCCTCCGCAGCGAGGCGGGAAGTGCCGCTGGTGGGGGGGGGCCGTGGGAACGGGTCGCACCCTAGTGGAAAACCGCCAGGCGCGGTTCAACTTCGAGATCCTGGAAAAGATCGAGGCGGGGATCTCCCTTGCGGGGACCGAGGTCAAGGCCATCCGCGAGGGGAAGGCCAACATCAAGGAGGCCTACGCCGATATCCGCGATGGAGAGGTGTACCTGGTGGGGGCCCACATCAGCCCCTATTCCCACGGCAACATCACGAATCACAACCCGCTCAGGGAACGAAAGCTCCTGCTCAAGAGCACCGAGATCAAAAGGCTTCAGGGTAAAGTCATGGAAAAGGGCCTGACCCTTGTGCCCGTCCGCCTTTATCTCAAGGGGCGCCTGATCAAGCTGGAACTGGGAGTGGGACGGGGCAAAAAGCTGTTGGACAAGCGGGACGATATCAAGAAAAGGGAACAGGAACGTGAAATTCAACGCTCAATAAAAGATCGCTGAATTTCACGTGTGGAAAAGCCTGAATTCGGGGTAAAATTGTTTACCCTTTGAATTAAGCAAGCGAAGCCTGCTCCATAAACAAATACGGCCCCAGGCCGTATTTGTTTATTGGTACTCGATCTGCCTGAACCCCAGGGTCACGATCTCAGTCTTAGTGCCGTTGGGAAGGACCCCGGCGGGGCGGACGGAGAGGATCTTCACCTTTCTGAGGACCAGGGTGTCGTAGCTCCCCATGATCTTGCCCGGAAGTTCGACACGGATGTGGGAGAACGTTATACCCCTGTCGCAGTAGCTGGAAATTTCCCTGGACGAGTCGTCCAGGGGCTTGAGGACCGAAAAGTCACCGAAACAAAGTTTGCCTGCCGGTCCCTTGCCCTCCACGGGCACCATGTCTCCCCTGGGAGGCGGAACGTTGCCCCAGTCGCAGGAGAGGACCCCGATCCAGTTCCTGTGCGCGGGATCGGAAGCTTCGCCGCGGATCCCTGGGATGTAGAGGAAGGCGGAAAACCCGCTGCTGGCAAGGACGTAGCCGGCAAGAACGGTGACCATGACGGCCACCAGGAGGGAAATGATCAGCTCGGCAGGAACTCTCCCCTTCATAACGGCACCCCCCAAACAGTATTTCTTAAATTGTAGAACGCCATTTGACAATTTTCCATACGAAATGTTTCGCCTGAAAGTTACGCGAAACAGCTAACAACTCTTGAGGGAGAAGAGAGAAGGGAGAAGAGAGAAGGGAGAAGAAAAACAATATCCCGGGTAGATTCTTGCCCTCCTCCCTCTTCCCTGTTTTGCCCGGACCTCCCCCTTGACATCCTGCCAGCCTTGCTATATATGAACATATACTCATATAATGGGCGGTCAGAAAAGGAGCTGTCAGATGGGCGGAAACGTCGATCTTTGTGAAGCGAGAGTCATCCATCCGGAAAGGATCAACAGGGCCAGGGGAGGTTCCCTGGATCCCCTGGAGATCGCCCGGGTTTCCCGGATCTTCAAAGCCATGGGGGATCCCACCAGGTTGCGGATCCTCTGGGCCCTTGGCAGCCAGGAGTTGTGCGTATGCGACCTGGCGGCCACGCTGTGGCTATCCGAATCCGCCACCAGTCACCAGCTCAGAAACCTGCGGCACCTGGACCTTGTGACCAGCAGGAGAGAGGGGACGATCCTTTACTACCGCCTCAACGACCACCACGTGAGGCAGCTGATGGGTGTGGCGCTGGAGCATGTGAGGGAAGGGTAGAGCATGCTCGCTTCGCTCACGAGGGGGAGAGGGGGAGCATGGGGGAGCGGGAGAAAAATCTTGAAGCTAAAGGCCCCTCTTCGCGCTTCGCACTTTGCGTTTTGATCTGAGGAGAGCAGGTAAAGGACCACGAAGGACCGTTCAACGGAGATAATCATCATGTTTAAACCCATAGATCTAATCATTTCCATCCTTTCCGAAACCTGGGCCCTGCTGCTGGACGCTTCCCCCTACATCCTTTTCGGGATTCTGGTCGCGGGTTTTTTACGGATGTTCCTGTCCACCGATTACGTGGTCAGGAACCTGGGTGAAGGGCGGGTCATGCCCGTATTGAAGGCCTCCCTCATGGGTATCCCCATTCCCCTCTGTTCGTGCGGAGTTATTCCCGCCGCGGCTTCTTTGCGCAGGCAGGGGGCGAGCAAGGGCGCGACGACTGCCTTCCTCATATCGACACCCGAATCCGGTGTGGATTCCATTGCCGTGTCGTGGGCCCTTCTCGACCCGGTCATGACCGTGGCGAGGCCTGTCGTGGCTTTCATCACCGCCACCCTCGCCGGCCTGGCGGTAAGTTTTTTCGGTGTTCCGGAAACGGTGCGGGACAGAACTGCGGACAACAGCTGCGCCGTTGACGGATGCTGTGACGGTGACGGCTGCGACCCTGTGGACCATGCCAACCACCACCTCCTTTCCGAAAAGGTTGCCGGCGGGATGAAATATGCCTTTGGCGAGCTCTGGGGAGACCTTGCCGGCTGGTTCGCGGCGGGGCTTATCCTAGCCGGTATCGTTACCTCCCTTGTGCCCGACCAGCTTATTGCCTCCACAGTGGGCGGCGGGCTGGGATCCATGCTCATCATGCTGGCCGTGGGGGTTCCCCTTTACTTATGCGCCACTGCCTCGACTCCCATCGCCGCGGCCCTTATTCTCAAGGGTGTCAGCCCGGGCGCCGCCCTGGTATTCCTGCTTGTGGGTCCGGCAACCAATATCGCCTCCCTCTCGGTCCTGACGGGCCTGCTTGGCAGGAGGGCGGTGGGTATCTATCTGGCCTCCATTGCCGCGGTGAGCATCGTAGCGGGGCTCGTACTCGATTTTATCTACACCCTTTCCGGTATCTCCGCCCGGGCCGCTGTCGGCCAGGCCGCCGAACTCGTTCCGGTCCGGATCCAGTACCTCGCGGCCGCCGTCCTGATCGCCATATCGATCCGTCCCCTGGCATCTTCAGCCAGGGGTTGGTGGGGGAAGATAAGGCCCCCGAAGGGTGGAGCAGCAGCTTCCGACTGCGGTTGCATGGGCAGCGGATAGACCGGAATTTCCCGTAAGAAATTTCAGTAAATTGACAACCCTTTGCCCTCTCCCCTATAGTCTTCCGGATTCCCTCCGTTATTTTCCCGAGACGGCCGGGGGGGAAGAACTGACGCGGCGATGCGGAGACACGTGGACCGAAGTCCTGATCTCAAGGTTTTTACCTGAAACTTTGAACCTTGATGGACTCGCAAAAAGTCCATCAACGCGCCCCGCGCGGGGCGCCCAAATCAATGACTCACTCCGTAAGTCATTG
>JARGFV010000068.1 GCA_029210545.1 bacterium | reverse complement strand
TAGTATTCCGCACAAGCGAACGACTCAGCAACGCCGCCGGAACGGAAAAGAACCTCGTGAATAGTCCGGGCTAGGAGCCTGCATGGGGTTCTCCGACAGGCTCCTAGGATGACGATACGCCCGTGTCTGGTCCCCGGAACACCCCCGAGGAGGCGGCCGATCCCTCCCTTTTCCTTCTGCAGGAAGGTTGCCCCTACCTGAACGGCCATCTTCCCCGCCACCTGGCTCATGGGGGCCAGGAGGGGGAGGGACCCGTCGGCGTCCTGTATCGTCTCGTAGGCGACGGCACGGACCTTTTTATTCAGCAGGGTTTCCACCAGACCGGGAAGGGGTGCCAGATGAAGGAAGGTAAACAGGAGCTGGCCGTCCGTCATGAAGTCGTATTCGGAGGGCAGGGGCTCTTTCACCTTCATGATCATGCCGGCCCTGCCCCAGACCGAGGCGTCGTCGGGTACGATGACCGCTCCTGCCGAGGCGAACTGTTCGTCCGGGATGGCGCTTCCCTCTCCCGCACCCGCCTGGATGATCACTTCGTGACCAAGACTGACCAGTTCCTCGACCCCGGCGGGAACGATCCCGACACGGTACTCGTTGTCCTTGATCTCTTTCGGAACACCGATCTTCATGGCAGCAACCTCACATTCATCAAGTTTGGCAAGCCCCGGATATGGAATAATCTCTGTGTCTCCGTGTCTGCTCCTTGACCCTGGTCAATGATATCCCCCGGTGGACGGGCTATACTGACCATTATATCCAGTCCGCTTCGGCTGTTGCCAGCGATAACTGGAATTTTCACGGGAGGTTGAAATGGTAGTGAAAAAGGAAGGTTCAATGCCGGTAAGTGAAGCGCTGCGGCTGGACGAGCTTGTCCAATACGGCGACGGGGCGGTGGTCAGCAGGACCCTGGTGCAGACGGGCGTAGGTACGGTTACCGTTTTCGCTTTCGACCAGGGACAGGGACTGAGTGAACACTCCGCCCCCTTCGATGCCCTGGTACAGGTCCTGGCGGGGAAGGCTGTCATCACCATCGGCGGGAAACCTGTCGAGGTCTCGGCGGGCGAATCGCTGCTCATGCCGGCCGACATCCCCCACGCCCTGGACGCCCCCGAGCGCTACAAGATGCTGCTGACCATGATAAGGGAGAAGAAACAGTAGCCAGTTTACAGTATACAGTTTACTGTTTACTGTGAAGAAAAGGGAACTGATAGCCGTATACCGTGAACTGAAAACTGATGCGGGGGAGCGCTTTGTCCAAGGATCTATCAAAACACATCGAACACATGGAGCAGTCCATCCCCTTCAACCGGCACATCGGGTTCACCGTGGTGGAGGCCAGGGAAGGATATGTGAAGGTCCGCGTGCCTTTCCGGAAAGAGTTCATCGGAGACCCCAGGCGTCCGGCTCTCCACGGAGGGATTCTCTCTGCGGTGATCGACGCCGCCGGGGGGCTGGCCGTCTGGACGCAGTTCGCCCTGACCGACCTCATCTCCACCGTGGACATGCGGGTGGACTACCTCAGGCCGGGCCCTGACCGTGACATCGTTGCGGAATCCAGGGTAGTTCGCATGGGAAACCGCGTCAGTGTGGTCAACACGGTGGTTTACGCTGCGGATTCTCCCGATGAGCCTGTGGCCGATGGCAGGGCTGTTTACAACACGCGGCGAAGAACCGACCCGCCTTCGTCACGCCAGGAGGGTGGCTACGGCGTGGCAGGAACGGAGACAGGGGAGCAGTCCAAAGCCCAAAGCCCAAAGTCCAAAGTCCAAAGCCCAAAGTCCAAAGCCCAAAGTCCAAAGTCCAAAGTCCAAATCCCCTTGAAAAGCAATTCTGTCGCGATTCCGGGGATTTAGTGAAAACTTGAACATCCCCCTCGTTATGTGGTAAAAGGCTTTGATGACCAGATAGTTTACGTCTTCCGTTTTCTGGAAATCAGAAGTGGAAAGGAGCCTTCCACCGTACCATCCTTCCATTTCCGGTTCCGGGCTTACCCAGAGAGGAGAGAGGGACCATGCCGCGGCTGATGAAAAGGATCCCGAACGGGGCGACCGCCCTGGGGGTCATCTTGGTGGCAGCCTTGATGACCTATTCGTGCGCCGATCTGAAGAACAGCCGGCCTGTCGTCCCCATGAGGGAGTACGAGAAGCTACTCGTCGGTTCTCTCTTCGCCGATTACGTGGGCAACGAGACCTGCCTCGCGGCCTGCCATAACCACGACCAGGCGGCGGCGTTTCTCGCCGACAGCGTTCACGGTCACCAGAAGGCGGAGGGGACCGATATGCCCCTCGTCAACTGCGAGACCTGTCACGGCCCTGCCAGCGAGGCCATCGACCCCGACTTTATCGCCGAAAACAACAAGTGTGACACCTCGAAGTTCGTCCAGCTCAAGGAACTGCCCGCGGCGGCCCTTTCCATGCTCTGCCTCAAGTGCCACAGTTCCTACTCCATGGCCAACATGCAGCACTGGCCTTTCGGCGATCACGCCCGCAACGAGATCAGCTGCTCGGACTGCCACAAGCTGCACAAGAGTTCCCGCCAGAAGCTCGCGGGGGTGGAGATCAACAGGCAGTGCATGGGGTGTCATGACGATGTCCGGGCGGCCTTTTCCCACGTGTCCCGCCACCCCGTTCCTGAAGGCAAAATGCTGTGTGTCGATTGCCACAACCCTCACGGGACCCAGAACCAGCGGGGCCTTAAAGCCATGGACCAGCGAGGGCTGTGCATCAGCTGCCACGGGCAGCTCATCGGTCCCTTCGCGTGGGAGCATGCGGACGTGACCGATGAGTGCACCACCTGTCATTCGCCCCACGGATCCGTGTTCGCGGATATGCTGAACGTCCAGGAACCGTTCCTTTGTCTTCAGTGCCACGCCGGCCACACCGATTTCACCTCTCCGTCGTCCCCCTCGGCCGGGGTCAAAGCCGCGATGTACACACGATGCAGCAACTGCCACACCCAGATCCATGGAAGCGACACGAGAGGGCCGCACCCGGGAAGCGGCCTGACCCAGTAGATAACCATATGGCATTTCTCAACCTTGATAGGGTCGCAAAAAGCCCAATCCGGGACTTTTCGCTCCACGGAAAGGGAAAATGGTCGTTTTCCCTTTCCCTACAAATCAATGACTTATGGAGTGAGTCATTGATTTGGGCGCCCCGCGCGGGGCGCATTGATGACTTTTTGCGAAGTCATCAACCTTCGTGATTTTTTAGCGGGAATCCAACAGCCGCAGGATGCAGGTACAAGGTTTATGCTTCATCCCGATTGCCGGGTTTTAGAATGGCGAAGGTTGATGGATATAACCCCCTGGTGAAGCCAGGGTGTTATATTGGCTGGAGGATCGGCATGACAATCAAACGAAAAACGGCTTTAACTATCCTGTCTGTCAGCATGTGCCTCTTACCGGCAGGCCCTGCCCTTGCCGAGGAGTTGACACTCGCCGAAGGGTGCGGTACCGAGGCTGCGCGGGGTTATGGCGGGTGTGTGGGGTTCAACGGGCTCTCCATCGACGGGGGCGGGGAAACGGTGATGCCCTACGGGTATCTCGAGTCCCACCCGGTGCTCAAGGCCCACTACCACGAACCTGTGGGGTTGGGGCTCCTGGACCTCTCGCTGGATTACGGGGGGGACGGCTACTACAACCTGACAGGGGATTACTACGGGACATCCGCTAGTGCGGTGATCCGGTCGGAAAGGTTCGTCAGGAACCTCGAACACCTGAACCTTCCGGGGCCTTACGATACCTCCACCTCACCCCTGTACTGGTCTGATGATACCGACCCCGCCGATGAATACTCGTTGGATCTTTCCCAGCAGTTTGCCTCCATCAAATACAAATGGCACGCCTATCCTGCCAACGCCTCCCTTTCGGTCCGCCGGTTCCAGGTGGAAGGAGAAAAGCAGCAGTTCATCCTCAACGAGAACTGCGCCACCCAGTGCCACCACGTGTCGGAAACGAGGAAGATCCGGACCACCACAGACCAGATCTCTTTAGGCGGCAGCGGCCACGCGGGCTTTGTGGATGTTTCCTACCAGTACAGGGGGACACAGTTTAAGGATGATCAACCTGACCCGGTTTTCAACTACGATTCCGTCTTCGGTTTTACCGGCACCCAGGCCCACAATATCTATCCCGAGACAAAGGTAGCGGAACACACCGTGAATGTCAGCACCAACCACACGGGACGTTTTGCCGGGTTTCTCGGCGTTATCCTCGGAGAACGGGAGAACACGGAGTCCTCTCTTACGGAACAGTATCAGAACGCCATCGGCAGGTTCCTGTGGCGCCCCAACACGCGGTTTTCCCTCCTTCTGGATTCGAGGCAGACCTATCGCCAGGATGACTCTCCCGACGCCGCCCTCCAGGCCCAGCGTCTCGCCGACGGCGCTCCCCTGCGGTACGGCACCGTACGGAACTGCAATCGGGCTACGGTCAACTACTATCCCGCCGACGGTGTGGATCTCCAGGGCGTCCTGACGATGACTGCCATCGAGAGGGAGGACAACGAACTGTGGGGGCTGCCCGACGAGACGACATCCAGCGAGGTGCGCATGACCGCCAGGCTGAAGCCGTCGTCCGCTGTAAAGGTCAGGGCCACATGGTCCGGCATAACAACTGAAGACCCTTCCTACCGGACGACCCCTACCGACAGTCAGAAGCTGATGGTTTCGGGTCAGTGGATCCCGGCGGCCGGTGTCTGCCTGACGGCGGATGTCAAGGGGTTTTCCGACGAGAACTCCGACAGCGGACTTGTCAACGAGAGGCAGATCCTCGGAGCGGGTGTCTCCTACACGTCTGAGCTCCCTGTTTCCCTGGTGTTCAGGGTCTACCAGTTCACCAACGACATCACCACCGACGTAACACTTGCCGATTCGGTTCCGGCCATCTCTGACGACGACGTACCCTACACTGCCGAGGGTACCCAGTACATGCTCCAGGCTGTCTGGCGCGCCGGCAAGAAACTCCAGGTTGCCGGACAATATACCTATCTTATGGCGGAGGGGGATTACGATGTGAGCACGGCCGGCTTCACCGATGTGAGCGATTATTCCGGCCTGGACGCTGTCCAGCAGGAATCGGCTGTGGACCTGCTTTACACCATGGATGGAGGGTGGGGTATTTCCGCCCGCCTGGCCAACCTTTCCTACGAGGACAAGGAAAGCGGCCTGGAGGACGAGAAGGTCAACCAGGTTTCCGCTTCGGTGACCAAGAGGTGGTAAGGTGAGAGCATCGATGTTTTCCATCCGCAAGGCCGTTTCCGCGGCGCTCCTGGCCGCCCTGGCGCTGACTGCCGCGCCCGCGGCCGTTGACGCCAGGACGGTGGGGCTGATCCTCCCCAAGGACTGCGCCTTTTCCGACAGTACCAAGGAGAAGTTCGGGGCTGCCCTGAGGAGCCAGGGCTTTTCCAGCCAGGACCTCGAGATCTTCATGCAGCGTCCGGGCTCGGACAAAGTGTCACGGCTCAACGGTATCCGGAAGTTCCTTGCCATCGGCGCCGACGTCATTGTCGTTTGGGGAGGGACCTCTATAAAGGAGATCGCCTCTGAATCTGGCAAAACACCCATTGTGTTCGTCGGCGTGTGGGATCCTGTGGCGAGCGGCATCGTTACGGACCTGAAAAAGCCGGGCAAATACATCACCGGCATCGCGGGAAGAACCTCTACGGATTACCTTCTGGATAATATCGTGGAATCCACGGGGATCAAGGTCCTCGGACTTATGTACCATTCGGGCCTCGTCGACAGCCTGGCGCAATACGATGACGTCAAGAAAATGGCACCGGGCAAGGGCCTGCAACTCCTGGAGGTTGATCTTCAGACAGCTCCCAAGGAGAAGGCCGCCCTGGTCCTGGGACCGGCCCCGTTCCTGTACCTGGCCCAGGGGTGCGATGTGGAGGGCGGTGTTTATGAGGCCCTGGCGAGCCTTAACAAGCCGGCGGCCACCCAGAACCCCGGTATCACCGGCGGCGGGGTGGTGTTCACCCTTGCCCCCGACATGGACGAGACGATCAAGACGGCGGCCGAGATCACCGGGAGCATCCTCAACGGGAAAAAGCCGGGAGATATCCCGGTAGCCAGGATCACGAGGATCAGTTTCATTATCAATATGGGGGAGGCCAGGAAACTGGATGTCAAGGTCCCCTTCCCAGTTCTCAACAGGGCCACCGAGGTCATAAGATAGGGGCTTGGGATTAAATGACCCGTATCAGCAACCTTACCCTCAAGACCAAGGCTACGAGCCTCATCGCTGTCGTCCTCGTCCTGGTCATCGGGTCGACCACCTTCATCTTCTCCTCCGAGGTGAACAGGAAGCTCGAGAGCGCCCTTATGGCCTCCACGGCACTGGTGGGAGAGAACCTGGTCGCCGAGATCAAGAAAACGGTGGACATGGGGATCTACCTGTCCGAACTGGAGGGTCTTGGCGGCCAGCTCACCATGCATGTGGAACGGAATACCAACCTCGGGTACATCTACGTGGCCGACGAGAAGGCATCGGTGCTCTACATCAGTGACGGGATGCCGGATTGGGTCCGTGAGCGCGCCAGGATACCAGAGGCCTTTGCCCAGGACACCAGGACACCGGTTGTGGACAAGGTGAATTCAGGCGGACTGGGGTTCTACCAGCTGTCCATGGCCATCGAATCCGGGGGCGCCCTGCAGGGGTACCTGGCCGTAGGGCTGAAAGAGAACGTCATCAGTGAGCAGCTCCGGCAGATCAACCGGCGACTGATTCTCATCGGGCTCCTTGGTTTCCTCGTGGCCACGACTGTCATCATCATCTTTTTCAACCGGATCATAAGCCAGCCCCTGGCCAGCCTCGCCGGAACGGCGAGGCAGATATCCGCCGGAAACATCATCGAACCGGAAGTGTCGGAGCGCGGCGACGAGATCGGGGAGCTTTCCGGGGCCTTCACGGTCATGGCCAGGGAACTCACCGGGATGATCGGCAGGTTTTCGGAAACCTCTTCGAGCCTGCAGAACTCCTCGGTGGAACTCACCTCGGTGGTCAAAAGCCTCACCGCCTCCTTCGGGAAGCAGATGGAGACGTTGGGCGGTGTCGTGACGGCTATCCAGGAGATGGACGGCCTTGCCCAGGACCTGTCCCGCCAGGCAGGGACACTCAGCGACACGGCCAACGAGTCGTCGGCGGCCATCACGGAATCGACCTCCGCCATCGGCGAGATCAACCTGAACATGGCCGAGATCAACGAGGCCATCGAGAACATCACCTCCTCCATCCTGCAGATGTCCGCCACCTTCGGGGAGTTGGCCGAGGGGGCTGACGAGACGGCCAAACTGGGTGAGGAGTCCATGGACGCGGTCTCCCGGATCAACGAGGGCGTCAAGAACATGGAGAAGATGGTGGACAAGTCCAAGGGACTCGCCGAGGATCTTCGGATCAACGCCCAGGATATCGGCTCCAAGGCGGTGAGTCAGACCCTGCAGGGCATCCTTTCCATCAAGGAGGATGTGCAGAGCTCGGAGCAGGCCATGAGGCTGCTCAACGAGAAGGTGGACAGCATCGGTGAGATCGTCACCGTCATCGAGGGGATCGCCGACCAGACTAACCTGCTGGCGCTCAACGCGGCCATCATTTCGGCCCAGGCCGGTGAGGAGGGCAAGAGCTTTGCCGTCATCGCCTCCGAGATCCGGGAGCTTTCCGCCAGCACCACCGACTCCACCAAGAAGATCTCCGGGCTTATCCGTTCTGTCCAGGAGGAGGCCAAGAGCTACACCGGCTACGTCAAGCGGGTCAGCAAGAGCGTGGAAGAAGGCCACACACGGGGGCTCCAGGCCACCGAAGCCCTGGAAAAGATCGTGGGATCGGCCAGCGAGTCAGCCAGGATGTCCGGCGAGATATCCCAGGTGACCCGGGAACAGGCGGCGGCCAGCGAAATGGTGTCTTCGAGCATCGAGCACTTTACCAAGCGTGCCGATGTGATCCGCCGTGCGACTTCCGAGGAGGCCCAGACCGCCAAATTCATCCGGGAGTCCATCGAAAAGGCCAAGACCATGGTCGAGAAGGTCTACAAGTCCACGGAGGAACAGAACAAGACCAGCCAGATGATCAACGACATGGTCATCAAGGCCGAGGAGATCGCCGGGAAACTGCAGCAGGCTACCGACAGGGAGAAGGACCTTTCGGCCCACCTCGCCTCTTCGGTGGAGTCGCTCCAGGAAATGGGCCAGGAGAACTTCGGCCTCGTGAAAAACGTGGACTCCTCGTCGGAGATGCTTACCGGCCTTTCGGCCTCCCTCAACAAGGAGCTCGGACGGTTCAAGGTGGACAGTGACAGGAAAGTCAAGCCCCGGAAGGCCGGGGAATAAGGGAACATATGGAAAACATTTCTAACCGAAAAACGCAAGGGAGTGATCGCCCATGACCGGTTCAGTGAAAATACTAGTCGTCCTCAGTCTGGCCCTTCTTGCCGCTTCTTATGGGTGCGGCAACCCCCTTGACAGCAGCAGTACGGACGGGACAAGTTTAGTGCCCGCTCCCCTGGGGATGGACCTGTGCTACGAGTGTCATGCGCCAACGTTCTTCGAGGAGTGGCTGGTGAGCCGGCATTCGAACTTCGATTATTACGATGCCGAAGACGGACGCCCGAACCCCCTGGATTCCTCAACTTTCGGTGACAATTACGCGACCATCGTCGGGGACCCCCACTACCTCAACCGGTGCGATCCCTGCCACCTGGGACCCATTGACCAGGGAAATACGGGCACGGTCATTCTTTCGGCCCTCAACGCCGCCGGAACCTTCTTTACCAACCCCAACCTGGGGCAGGTCAACCGTCCCCTCATCGACTGCGAAAGCTGCCATGTCAGCGGCGCCGGGCACTGGGGGGGCAACTCCCCGCCCTACGCTGCGATCCCGGCGCTTGATGAGTGCGGGGAGTGCCACGGGGGGCCAGGGAAAGAGGATCACCATAACATTGAATCCTACCGGTACTGGCTGAACACGAGCGGGGACAGCTTGGGCCACGAATGCAACGCTCCGACCGCTTCCACGATCAATCTGGCCGGATCCGTAATGGAGGTCTGGACGGCGCCCGACGTCTCCGGATGGAGTCTGAGCTGCCCCGACGGTGAGGGCGGCTTTGACACAACCGGCCCCTATGCCGGCCCCTATTATTTCAACGGCGACAGGACCATCAACGACACCCATTTCAATGAGATATGGGTCACCAACGTCGGCAACGAAGTGACCTTTTACACTGTGCCCACCGCAATGTTCGGGTACGTGGACCTGACCAACACCTCGCCTAACACAGGGATGACGCGCGCCGACTCGGAGGACGCCTGCACGGCCAGCTGCCACGGGGCCCACGAGTTTGACCTGACCATCAACGAACAGTGGTTCGAGGGGGCCCATCACCCCAACATCGCCGGGCCCCTGGGCACCGACGGGGACGAGATCACGGTTGCCGGTCCCGACAACTGGGGGGCCGTGGACCACGGCTTCAGGTCATCCTGCCTGAGATGTCATAACTCCATGGGTTTCGCCGAGGTGGCTCCGGGCTACGGCAGCGCGGTACTGACCCCGCCTGACTCTGACGGGTTCATCACCTGCAACGCCTGTCACGACGGCGTCGACTACCCGACCGCGGGCAATAAGCACATGAGGTTCAGCGGTTCCGTGGTCCTGTTCGACTACCGGGGCAAGCCGCTCGCCTACGTGGAAGCCGGCAACAGCGCCGTTTGCGTCTATTGCCACCAGGGCCGTCAGGACGGCAGCCACGTGGCGCTGGACGCCTCAAAGTACGATCCGGCCATGATGGAGACGTCCACTTACCCGTCTTACATGACCTCCACAAGATCCAACCCGGTCGTGTTCCGCAACATGCACTACCTGGCTTCGGCCGCTGTCCTCTACGCCGAAAAGGGGTACGAATACGCGGGATCGGAATATTCAGGGGAGCATATCCATGCAGCCCTGGGGTGCGTGCGGTGCCACATGGCCGAGGAGCCGGGCACGGAGGAGGTTGGCGGCCACACCTTCCACATGGCCCACGGTTCCACCGAGGCCACAACTTACTGCACACCTTGCCACCCGTCCATGGCGGCCATCGACAACCCTTGGGGAACGGGGACTGACGCCGCCAACGACGTGGCCTACATGCTCACCGTGCTCCTGAACGACGCCATCGAGGCCTACGATTCCCCGGACGATGCGGACACGACCGCTCAGGTTTACTTCACCGAATCGTATCCATACTTTATCCTCAACGAATCGGCAGGGGGAAATACGTCCCAGGGGTGGGACCCCCCCCTGGCTGAAGCGGCCTTTAACTGGCAATTCATCAAGAAGGACCCCGGGGCTTACGCCCACAACTGGAAGTACGCCGTGCAGCTCCTCCACGACTCCTACAAGGACCTCCAGTTCAACGACGGCTCGATACCGGCGCTGGCGGCGAGTGTAACACGGCCTTAGGGCAGGGGATCCGGGATAGTCAACCGAGCTGATAATATGCTCAAAGGGGGGAAAACATGTTGTTCTGGCTGATGATCGCCATCGCGCTGGCCCTGTTCGGGACGGTGGAGCTGTTCCTTGACTTCACGATCCCCTTTACGGAACTTCGGACCGTGCTCCTTTTTCTCCTGGTCCTGGGTATGTCCTACCGGATCTACCTTATGGAACAGGGGGGCGAGAAAGAAAACCTCAAGAACAAGGTCCGGGACCTGGAGGACAAACTTCGGGAGCTGGAGATGGGGGGGGGAGTAGAAGCTGTTTAACCGGGGGGACCGGTTAAACGGGTTCCAGGTTTCAAATTTCAGGTTTCAACTGATCGGCGGTGACGCGCCGATCAGTTTTTGCGGTGTTGTTCATTGAGGGAAAACGGTTGTCACTGCGAGCTGTTTCTGAGCGAAGCAGTCTCAGCCCCCCGCCCGTCCTTTAGGTGTCTGGGTCTGAATCTCACTTCTTGTCCCAATCCTTGCCTTTCCATGTCAAAATTGAAAGGGCGTCTTTGCGTCTCCACTTGCCGTCACCCCGGGCGCGGGTCCGAGGTCCATGGATTCCGGATAATCACGCCCTGCGTGATTTCCGGAATGACTGGGATAAGATCGCTGCGTCCTTGTGGTGGAAATTCACACCCTGGCGTCGGTGGGTATGGGACTGCTTCGCTCAGAAACAGCTCGCAGTGACACCTTTCTTTCCATGCTCCCATGTGCTTTCACTCTCCCTCCCCGCGTCTCCGTGTCCGCTCAGTCTCTTCCCACCTGCCCTCCCTGATGGTAATCTCCCGCTCATGGCAAACACGAAAGTGACTTCATGAACCGGGCCGTCGGCGCCATCAGGGCAGGGACCCTTACGGGTCTTTCCACCTCCTGGACCCTCCTGAAGGTCATGGTTCCCACCATCATTCTTGTCCAGGTGCTCAAGGTCACCGGTCTCCTGGGTCTCCTGGCGTCGGCGGCAGAGCCCCTGATGGGCATTTTCAAACTGCCTGGCGAGGCTGCCCTGGTCCTCATCACCGGCGGGATGGTCAACATCTACGCCGCCATTGCCGTCGCGGTCAACATACCCCTGACGGCCAGGGGGATGACCGTCCTGGCTGTCATGGTCCTCATTGCCCACAACCTTATCGTGGAGACCGCGGTCCAGAGGAAGGCAGGGACCCCGGCCAGGATCATCCTTCCCGCCAGGATCACCGCCGCCCTCCTGGCCGGCCTCATCTTTTCCAGGCTTGTGCCGGAGAAGGGGGGCCTTCTCGTCCAGGCCGGGCTACCGACAGACGGCGGCCGCTGGACCGACATCCTGGCCGGAAACATTCTCTCCCTTGCCAAGATCGTGGTGATCATCGTCAGCCTCATGATCCTTGTTGAGTCGGCCAGGGAGTTCGGTATCCTGGACCGGATCACCAGGGCGCTGGGGCCGCCCATGAAGCTGCTTGGCATGGACCGGAGGACCTCATTCGTGGCTGCAGTAGGGCTCCTTCTCGGGCTTGCTTACGGGGCCGGTCTCATTATCGAGGAAACCAGAAAGTCCGATATCGGAGGAAGGGAGATCCTTGCCACCAACATTTTTCTGGGTACGAGCCACGCGCTTATCGAGGACTCCCTTATATTCGCCGCCGTGGGAGCCGGCCTGGGGTGGGTGGTGATCGGGCGGCTGATTTTCAGTGTTGTCTTCCTGAAGCTGTCCATGCCCGTAGTGATGGCTTTGTGGAAGGTGGAAGGTGAGGAATAGAGCTTCAAACGTCGTCCTGTTTCATGGCGCCGTTTGAAGCTTGACACCCCGCTGCCGGTAGTCAAAAATGTTTCTCGTTACAGGGCTGGAAATTCTTCGGCCCTTACCTGAAAAAAGCGAAAAGGAGGAAGACCATGAGCAAGTATCGCTGTACGGTATGCGGTTACATCTACGATCCCGCCCAGGGTGATCCCGACGAGGGGATCGATGCCGGGACCGATTTTAACGACGTTCCTGACGACTGGGTCTGCCCCGAGTGCGGAGCCGACAAGAGCTTCTTCGAGGAGGCCTGATTTGAGTCCCGTCAAACTGGCTCCCGGGGTCTACTGGATCGGGGCACTGGACCCCGAATTGAGGACCTTCGACGTCATCATGAAGGCGGAACACGGCACCACCTACAACTCCTACCTCGTGAAGGGTGAAAAGGGGTGCGCCGTCATCGAAACGGTCAAGGCGAAATTCTTCGACCCTTATCTCGGCGGGATCAGCACCCTCGTGGAACCGTCCCGGATCGATTACATTGTCATGAACCACACGGAACCCGATCACTCCGGATCGCTGGGTAACCTTCTCGGCGAGGCCCCTTCGGCCACCGTGGTTTCGTCCCGGAACGCGGCCGCCTTCATCAAGGGACTCCTCAACAGGGACCCGGGGATCCGTACGGTGGGCGACGGCGATTCCATTGACCTGGGAGGGCTGACCCTCCAGTTCATCCAGGCCCCCTTCCTGCACTGGCCGGACACCATGTTTACCTACATCCCGGAGAGGAAGATCCTGTTCCCCTGCGATTTCCTGGGAAGCCACTTTGCCGACGAGCGGATGTTCGACGACCTGGTGGACGATTTCTCCCACGCCCGCCGGTACTACTTCGATGTCATCATCCGTCCGTTCAAGGAGTTTGCCAACCGGGCCCTCGACAGCATACAGGACCTGCCCATCGACATGATCGCTCCCAGTCACGGCCCGATCCTGAGGACCGGTGTGTCCCGTTACCTCGAGGCCTACCGGCAGTGGAGTGAGGCTCCCGAAAAGGGTGAGCAGCCGTACGTCCTTGTTTTTTACGCCAGCAGTTACGGAAACACGCGGCGAATGGCGGAAAAGGTGGCTGAAGGGTGCCGGGAGGCCGGGGCGGAGGTGGCTGTTTATGACCTGGAAGCGACAGTGCCCGGTTCCATCCTGGATGAGGTGGAGCGGGCAGACGCCCTTGCGGTCGGCTCTCTGACCATCAACGGCGATGCTGTAAAGCCTGTCTGGGATCTCCTGACATCCCTTGCCACAATCAAGGTCCGCGGCAAGTTGGCATGTGCCTTCGGTTCCTTCGGGTGGAGCGGGGAGGCGGTCGGGTTCATGGAGGATCGGCTCAAGGCCCTCAAGTTCAAGATCCCGGTGGAAGGTATCAAGGTGCAGCTGGTGCCCACCGGGAAGGACCTGGCCCAGTGCAGGGAACTGGGTGAAAAACTGGTTGGATCCCTTCCTGGCCGGGGGTAGTCAGCCCGGGGCGGTCAATGGTCATTATCTTAAAGCACGTCCTTGATGAAGGGCCCGGCCTTATTGCCGACATGCTAGCAGCGTGTCGGGAAACCCTGACACGCTGCGTAAAAGTTTGTCGGAAAAACGCTTATAAAATTTTTTCTTCATATCAACCGATGATGACTTCGCAAAAAGTCATCAACGCGCCCCGCGCGGGGCGCCCAAATCAATGACTCACTCCGTAAGTCATTGAT